>DATASP010000287.1:0-4204 GCA_036269155.1 Candidatus Udaeobacter sp. | reverse complement strand
ACGGCGGCGGGTTGGGTCCAGTCGTTTTGTGTTGGTGTGTCTGCCATAACAGTATTTGTCGTTAGTTGTTGCTAGCTCGTGGTTGTTTGAGATGAAAGGGCTCCGCGCGCGGATCGATCTCGCCCGGGTAAAAAAAGTCCGGCGTTTTCTCGGCAATCGAGTGAATTCCAGGAAGGGTCGGCGTTAAGATTTTCGGGCCGCATACGTTAAGCCGCCGGGGTGAGCCTTCGTGACAGTGGCATGAGGATCAGCAGCCCGACGATCGCGACGACGATCACCATGACCACCACCTTCGGGTCTTCGAAACTCTGGGCAGCCACCACGAGCGCGGCGGCAATGTTGCGTTGCGCCGTCCCCAAAGCCAGGACCCGTCGAGCGTCCGGTTCAGGTCCGCCGAGCAACCACCCGATGCCGAAGCTGATTATAATAAAGAGCAGACCAGCGAGAATCGCGCGCGTGCCGAAAACGGCCAGGACATTGTTAACGTTCACCGTAACGAGCAGCAGCGTGAAAAGAATAAGGCTCAGGTTCGAAATCCGATCGAGGATCGGTCTCGTGCGGGCGGCCGCAGCAGGGAACCGGGCTTTCACCACCAGCGCGGCGGCCAGAGGAAGGAGCATCAGCAGAAAAAGGGAACGGGCAATCTTCGCCGAGTCGACCGAAACGCCTGAAAGCAATAACGGCAGGACGAGCGGCAGATAGCCAACCGTGATGACCATCAGCAGGACCATCAAGCCGACGGCGAAGGCCAGGTTGCCTTTCGCGAGCTGGGTAAGTTTCGGCAGGAATGGCGCGCCGGCCGCCGATCCCAGCAATAACAAACCGACGCCCAAAGGTTGGTCGAGTCGCAGCAGCGCGCCGAGGGCTAGGGCAACGAGCGGCACCAACAGAAAATTTGCCAGCAGCGACATGACTACGCGTCGAACATTGCGCAGCGGGGCGACGATTTCGCCGACTGTGAGACCAAAGCCCATTGCTAACATGCTTGATAAGACAAACACGAGCATGCAGACCGGAACCAGTTTCTGAATCAATTCCATAGGTGCTTACCGGAGCACCTCCACAGGCAATTTATTTTCGGTTAGGCTCACGTGCGGTGCAGGAATTAACCTTGTATTTGGATAGGAACATTTGAAACAGCCGCTCTCCGCAGTATCGGCGAACGTCGCCGATCGGCAAATAGGACTTTGGTCCAATGGAAGCCGTTAGACGGAAGCGCTAATTTTGAGGCAAAGCAACAAATAGCCTTCGGCGCTTTGCGCGAGCTTTTGCGCGTGTGCTCGATCTCGGGGTGACAGATCTCAACCGCAACCATATGAGACCGGAGTCCAATATACGACGCGCACCAGATGCGGCTACCGGAGTGATCAACTTTATCAATTTCACTTTTAGCGCATTCCTTGGCCCGGTGTTTAGAGCGCGGCTCGTCCAGATGCCCCGAAGGTGACAGTGACCTTCCTTTAGCGCAATACCAGGCCGGCTTCAAACCGTTGCTCTACGGGATCGTTGTGGCGTTGCTTCTAACTTTTTTTCCTAAAGGAAACCGGACCGGCTACGAGGGAACTTAAATCCGTTCAGTTGTCAACTTCTGAAATCGAGTGAATGTCTCGCGCGATGCGATTAACACATAACACATGCGGAACGCTTAGGACATACCAAACTCATTAGCGTTGTCGTTAGCCTGAGCGCAAGGCAAAAAGGTAGTTGCATTCCCACATATGATCGACTGCAAAACTTTTGCGACGAGCGAAGACATCGCGCTCGTTGCTGGCTCACGAAATTCAACCGAAAAGGGAGGAATTATGCTCTGCGACGTACGTCTAAAGTCCAATAGAACGGTGATGCTTTTTCGCGGAATTTTTGGGGTGGAAAGCAAAGAATGGTTCAAACCTACCGTTAGGATTCTCTCGGGCGATCCGAGAGGCTTTGCCTCAGGGCGATTAGCATCTCCCGAAAACGAATCGCGTATCTTCAATCTTCACATTCCGTCCGCGATCGAGTATCCGAATCTCCAGTAAACGCATCCAGGCCGAAAACTAATGACGAACCCACCGAAGATTCTTATGGCGCTTATGCTCAGCGCGAGTCTTCAATGTCTCGCCCAAACGCCGGAACCTTTTGAAGTGCGACGCGCGGAAGCCGCGTTTGAAGAGCTGCCCGAACTAAAAGCGAGTGAGATCCTCAAGCCGGAGTTGCTCAAGGGACCGAATTATGTCATTCGCGACCCCGTCCCGACCGCGTCCGGCATGAATCAGTTCACGATTGATTCGGACTTTGGTGTTTTTGAAGCGGACGGAAACGAAATGCTGCTTCAACGGCTGAAGGAGATCGACGCGATCGCGCGACTGCGGGAGGTTTCGCGCACTGACGAGTTTAAGAATTCACTCCTTGCCGCGGCCAAAAGCCCGCTCAACTCGGCCAGGAACATCGCCAGAGATCCGGCGCAGGCGATTTCCAACGTTCCGAAAGGAGTTATGAAATTCCTGGGGCGCGCCAAACAGACCGTCGAGAACGTTGGGAAAGGCGGAGGTGAAGATGATAGCGGCGGCAACCGAATGAAAGATGCCATCGGTTATTCGGATAAAAAAAGAAAGATCGCGCTCCAAATGGGGATCGACCCTTACAGCACGAACGCCGTTCTGCAAAAGCAGCTTGACGACGTCGCGTGGGCTTCGTGGGCGGGTGGATTCACGTTTAGTGTCGCTACCCTTCCAATCAGCGGCCCCATCGGAGCCGCGCTCACGGTAACAAACCTTAACAGCGCGGTCGAGCAACTGCTGCGTGAAAAATCGCCCTCGGAGCTCGAGCAAATCAATCGATCCACCTTCCGTGCGATGGGCGCGAGTGCGAGTGACACCGAACGAATCCTTCAGGGCGGCGCGTTTACGCCGACACAGTCGACCACTTTCGCCGTCAATCTCAAGGCACTTAAAGGCGTGACCAATCGCGGCGCCTTCGTGAAAGCAGCAGCACAAAAAAGTACCACCGAAACGGACGCTCTCTTTTGCGTTTACACCGCGGCCTTGATGAATCAGATCCACGAAAAAACGCCAATTGCTCGTATCGTCATGCTTCGCGATTTTCCGATCTGCGTCGCCAGAGACGGAACAATAATCGTGGCGTTACAGTGGGATTACGCTGCCTGGACGTCAGGCGCAGCCAGTTTCACCGATGAAGTGCAAAAACTCGCCGGGAAATCTGGTCAAAACGCGCATGTGCTTGTGGGTCTTTCCGGAGAAGTTTCCCCGCGTTTGCGCGAGGAATTGGAAAAGCGCGGGATGACCGCCCAGGATCGGCTCGTTTCAGGTCCGCTGAAGTGACCCTCTCGCGCAATGCTCGATCAAATATTTGGCCAGGTGTTTGCAAGCCAGTGGATCGTTTTTGTTGCTCTGGTGATTTTGCTGGCAGGTCTTTCCGAGCTCGCATGGCGCATGGGCTTGGCGCAAAGCCGGAAGAAATCTGAAGCAGACAAGGACAGCGGCACAGTGCGCTCGGCCGTGCTGGCTTTATTGGGGTTGTTGCTTGGATTCAGTTTCGCCATCGCCGGCGCCCGGAACGAAGCGCGTCGCGAACTTCTGGTTGAAGAGGCGAACTCAATCGGCACGACTGCGCGCCGGGCGGAGCTGCTGCCGCAGCTGCACGCCGCCAACGTCATGCAGTTGCTTCGAGAGTATGTTCCGTTTCGCCTCGAGGCGCATCGTGAGGCGCAATTTTCGGAGCGATTTGCAACACTGCGCAAACGCACCGCCGACCTCCAGGACCGTTTGTGGGCTGAAGCGGTCGCCGCTGCGGCGGAGCGGCCATCGCCGATCACCGCCAGTTTCATCTCCAGCCTCAACGAAACCATTGATCTGGAGGGGAAGCGCATCGCAGCCAAACGCAACCACGTGCCCGGCGCTGTCTGGTTGCTGGTGTTGTGCGTGGCGGGTTGCGGCTTGTGGCTGGTCAGTTACCAGGCGGGAACTTCCGGGCGTCACTCGATTCTTGAGCGATTCGTTTTTCCACTTCTCGTTGCGATCGTCATTGCACTGATTACGGACATCGACACCCCGCGGGGCGGCCTGGTCTCGCTGGATGAGCGTCCACTGCTGGAATTGAATGAGATATTGAGTCGTTCTTCCACGGCGACCACGCCGTGACGTAGCTAATCACAGGTCGAACACGCTCAAATAAGACGCGGCTGTACCGAAGAAACAGCATCGGA
>DATASP010000286.1:0-3408 GCA_036269155.1 Candidatus Udaeobacter sp. | reverse complement strand
GGACTGGCGGTATTGGACACGTCAGCGCGCGTTCACTCGCATTCGTAATGAGCGCGCCAATCCTGGAGCCATCCGATTCACTCGTCGCCGAACAGTTCGACGATCTCGAGCAGCAGCGCAGCGCCGCCCAGCTCGGGATGTGGGTTTTTCTCGCCACCGAGGTTTTATTTTTCGGCGGTCTTTTCCTCGCTTACACGGTCTATCGTTCGCGGTATCCGTATGATTTCGCCGCAGCCAGTCATCACACCGAGGTCGTCATTGGCGGCATCAACACCGCTATCCTGCTTTTCAGTAGCACGCTGATGGCGCTGGCCGTGCGCGCAGCCGAATTAAGAGCTCGAAAGCGATTGGTCTGGCTTCTTTTGGGCACGGCATTTTTCGGAATCATTTTCATGGTTCTGAAAGGAGTCGAGTATCACAAAGACTGGACCGATCATCTGGTCCCAGTTTTCAATTTCCAGTGGCACGAAGCAAACCCCGAGCACGCACAGATTTTCTTCTGGCTCTACTTTGCGATGACAGGCTTGCATGCGATCCACGTGACGGTTGGGATTTTTGTCATGCTGGTGCTCGCGTTTCTTTCCCGGCTTGGAAAATTTACGACGGGTAATTACACGCCGGTCGAGATTGCCGGACTTTACTGGCACTTTGTCGATATCGTCTGGATCTTTCTTTTCCCGCTGCTGTACCTGGCGGGTCACCGCTGATGAAACCGCGTTACATTGAACGTTGGGCGTTGAGCGTTGAGCGTTGGAAGTTGAATGTTTGCTCTGGACCGCCACACCCTCGCCACGGCAAGCAGGCTGTGGTCGCGCCCTGCCACATTGGCTGAACGCGAATGCAAACGACGACACAGCAGCCCGAGATTTATTGGAAAACCTGCGCGGCGCTCATGCTCCTGCTCGCGCTAACCTGGAGCGTCGGTTACGTTAATCTTGGTCTGTTTAACCTGATCGTAGCGCTGGCGATTTCGATTACGAAGGCATTGATCGTCGCGCTGTTTTTCATGCACATCAAGGGCAGCAGCAGACTGTTGCATCTGGCTGCGACGGTCGGGGTCATCTGGCTGCTAATCATGCTCGGTCTGACGCTCAGCGATTACTTTACGCGTGGCTGGGTACCGCTGAATCACTGAGCCTTTTAGTTGAGTGCGACCGAACTGGATCACACCACTGTAGGGTTCATAAGAACGGCGAGAAACGCCGCAATGAACATTCGGCCCAACCCACAATCGGAGGGTAATCAAACCGCAGGCTCTCCCGCCAGCCCAGCACAGAGAAAAATGTTCTGAGCAAATATAGCAGTCGGAGCGATCCGGCGAGCGCAAACATCCTTGTTAGACCGAAGCGCTGCTACGCGCGAGCGGCTGTGCGATTTTGAGCACAATCCACCAGCATCGCGCGCAATTCTCTCTACTGCTGTCTTTAAATTGCAGCGTGCGCTTTTGTCATGGCATTACCCCAGGAAACTAATCCGATGATGATGCCCAAGATAACATTGTTCCACAGAGCAGCCTGGCTGAAAAAGCCGAGCACGAATGGCGAGATTATCAGCCATATGCCCAAGATCACATTTGACCAACTCCAGCTGGGATGTTGAGGCATGCTCGTGCGAAGCATGGCGATGATGCCAATAACAATGCCGGTGATGACATTGTTCCACATCGCCCTCGGGAAGATGCTAAAGGTGAGCACGAAAGGTGAGATGATCAGCCAAATAGCGAGCAGAATATTTATCCAGCTGATTCCTTCCTCGTTCCCATACGCCCGAGTAACTTGTCGTTCGTACATATATTCTCCCTCCTTTCCCATATTCTGCGATGAACGCAGTCATTAAGTACTTCGGTTCTCGTCGACTTCTCCGACGTATTTTTTCCAATTTTGCAGAAAAATAGCTTATGCATTTCCGAAGCAGCCGATGTTCGATCGATCACTGAGTTTTTAACGCCCAACCAAGCCTCGGACGGCGATGTAGATACAGAGCGTGCCGCGGAAATGATCAACTCGCAGTTGCAACGTCAGCTTGCTCGTATGGAGGAGCTGATCCATGAGCTAAATCAGACGCCGGAGTCACCGATTAGCCGGCAAGCCCGCGAGCTCGTGCAAACTTTACTCGAATTTCACAGCGCAGGATTTGAAGAAGCTCTCGAATTGATTCACGGTTCCCCAAACGGCGGACAAGCGCTCATAGATCGTTTGGCAGAAGATCCGCTCATTTCGAATTTGCTGGTGCTGTACAACATGCGTCCACTCGATCTGGAAGCGCACGTGCGGAATGCGCTTGAAAAAGTGAAGCCTCGTCTCGGTCTTCACGGTGGCGATGTCGATCTGGTTGAAGTTTTGCCGGACGGTTGGCTGGGTTCAAATTCGCGCATTAACCAGGCTCTGCGCTGAGAGCCCTTGGAAACAGTATTGCAGGCGTCCCAGTTTGCTTGCATGCGCGAGCTAGGCGCGCGATGACTTCTTGATGTTTTCTTTCCTTTCGAAATGGCCGCTTGTTCGGCAAATCCGCGAACGCAAGGACGGCACCGGGCTGGAGTCGATGTCAGACAGGACGCGTGCGATGCACGCGAGGATCGACGACGCAAAAGTTGCTCGCTCGATTTGTCCGTATTGCGGCGTCGGTTGCGGCCAATTGATCTACCACAAGGATGGGAAGCTGATTTCGATCGAAGGCGACCCGGAAAGTCCCATCAGCCAGGGGAATCTTTGTCCAAAGGGTGCGGCGTCGTATCAATTGCTCACGCATTCGCAGCGCGAAACGAAAATAAAATATCGCGAGCCACGCGCGAGACAGTGGACGGAAATTTCGATGGATCGCGCGATGGACATGGTGGCGGACCGCGTCTGGGAATCGCGAAAGCGCACCTTCGTCAGTCAGGAGAACGGGGCAACAATCAATCACACGACTGCGATCTGCCATCTCGGCGGCGCCACGCTCGACAACGAAGAAAACTATCTCATCAAGAAACTTTTCACCGGAGGCCTGGGCATGGTCTGTGTGTCCAACCAGGCCCGGATATGACATAGCAGCACGGTGCCCGGTCTGGGCACCTCTTTTGGCCGGGGCGGAGCTACGACTGCGCAACAGGATCTGGCCAACGCGGACTGCATTTTAATTGAAGGTTCGTCAATGGCTGAGGCGCATCCAGTCGGCTTCCGCTGGGTCATGAAAGCCAAAGAACGCGGCGCGACCGTAATCCATGTCGATCCGAGGTTTTCGCGCACCAGCGCGCTGGCTGATATCTGGGTGCCGATCCGCGCCGGAAGCGACATCACGTTTCTTGGCGGAATTATCCATCATGTCATCGAGAACGAACTCTTCTTTCGCGATTACGTGGTTCACTACACGAATGCGTCCTGCATTTTGCGCGAAGAGTACCGCGATCCCGAAGATAACGCCGATGGT
>DATASP010000285.1:0-5834 GCA_036269155.1 Candidatus Udaeobacter sp. | reverse complement strand
ATTTCGAACGATGACGGCATTTACAGCCCGGGCATTGTGCAGCTGGCGAAGGCAGCAGCGCGTTTTGGTGAGGTGCGCATTGTTGCTCCGGATGTCGAGCAATCCTCAATGAGTCATGCCATTACCGCCTCGCGACCGCTGCGATTTAAACGTGTGCATCGCGGAGAGTTCGACGCGTATAGCGTTAACGGGACGCCGGCCGACTGTGTCGCGCTCGGGATGCATCGCTGGACCCACGTCGATCTTGTTCTTTCCGGAATCAACCTGGGCCTGAACCTCGGCAACTCAGTCTGGCATTCTGGCACACTGGCAGCGGCGAAACAGGCAGCATTGCTTGGGTCGCGCGGCATCGCATTCAGCACAAATGTCAGCGACAGTCACGAGCCGGATTTTTCAGCGCTCGAGCCGTACGTCGCCAAAGTCCTGGATCTGCTATTGGGAACCAAAACGTTATCTTTGGTAAATGTGAATCTGCCGGAAAGACCGAAAGGCATCCGGTGGACTCGCCAATCTGTACGGCACTACGACGGCAAAGTGGTTCCCGACAAGGATCCGATGGGGCGTTCCATCTTTTGGTTCACGGTTATTCCATTAGAAGGCGCCGCGGAAGGGACCGACCGCTGGGCAGTCGAGCACAATTGGGTGTCGATCACGCCGTTGCGTCTGGATCTGACTGATGAAGCAGACCTTGCGCGGGCTCTGGCACTTTCGAATGTGCCCGCGATGAAGATGGCCAATAAGTACACGGCCAACAGTTCTTCCCGCAAGAAACGCAACCGGCGCTGAACGCCCCGGTTCCGGTGACTGGGAAGTTGACGCGGCTTGTGAAAGCCGTTTTTTTCTCGAAGTTTGGACAGTCGGGGAACCAATCAAGGGCGGCGCTTCGATTCCCATGGAAATCGCCTTGGTAGCCGATGGGGGAGAATCGATCCAGCTCAGCGCTGCATCAGACAGCGGAACAGTTCCACATACTGGTGGATAGCGTGGAGGAATACGCCATCTACCTGCTGGACCCGACCGGGAATGTCGTGACGTGGAACACAGGCGCAGAGAAAATCAAAGGCTACAGGGCAGAAGAAATTATCGGGAAAAATTTCGCCTGCTTCTATACGGCGGAGGATGTTGCCTCTGATAAGCCGCAACGCAATCTGCATGAGGCAGCGCAGCGAAGCCGCATTCGTGATCAGGGTCTCCGCGTCCGCAAAGATGGATCGACTTTTGAAGCCGAAGTTGTCCTAACCGCCCTGCGCGACGCGAAGGGCAACCTTCGAGGATATTCCAAAGTCACCCGCGACATCACCGATCAAATTCGCACCCGAGAATTTGAAGCGGAAAAGATGGCAGCGGAAAAAGCAAGCAAGGCCAAAGACGATTTTCTCGCAGCGCTCAGTCATGAACTCCGCACGCCGCTTACACCAGCGTTGGCAGCGGCGACCTACCTCCAGGAAAATACAGGAAAACTCCCGACCGAGTTCGCAGAAGATGTACAAATAATAAAGCGCAACGTGCAATTGCAGGCACGGTTGATTGACGACCTGCTCGATCTCACTCGCATTACGCGCGGCAAGCTTCAGCTCACTCTGGAACGTGTCGACGCGAATGCCCTTGTCCGCGACGCAATCGAAATCGCGCAGTCAGCCATCGCAGCAAAGAAACTGAATGTTTCCACCGAATTTGATGCCACAAAACCGTGCATACTGGGCGATTCCATCAGGCTTCAGCAAGTGTTTTGGAATTTAATCAACAATGCCGTGAAATTCACGCCATCAGGTGGACAGATTGCCATTCGGACCTCGAACGATGACACTGGCCATTTCCACTTCGAAATCAGGGATAACGGAATTGGAATTGAACAGGAGCGGCTGGATTCGCTGTTCACTCCATTTGAGCAGGCTGATGCTTCTGTGAGCCGCCAGTTTGGTGGTCTTGGATTAGGTCTCGCGATTTCGAAACATCTTGTGGAGCTTCACCATGGCACAATCGAAGCGGAGAGCCGTGGCCGGAGCTTCGGTGCCACGTTCAAAGTAACGCTAGACACGCAGCCAGAAGACGTCCGAACAACTGATCTGGATTCTCGTGCTCCCAAATACCGCCCGAAGCCGTTGCGAATTCTGCTCGTAGAAGACCACCGAGACACGCGACGCACGTTGTCGCGCCTGCTGACCCATTTCGGTCATGAAGTTATGGCTGCCGACAACATACAAAGCGCAAGGAAAATTGTGGACTCTGGAAATGTGGAAGTGCTCTTGTGTGACATCGGCCTTCCGGACGGAACCGGTTACGACCTCGTCTCACAAGCCAAGTCAAAGCAGCCGCTCAAGGCAGTGGCCCTTACTGGCTTCGGCACCGAGGAAGATATTCGGCGCTCCAAGGAAGCGGGATTCGATTTTCATCTCGTCAAACCAGTGGATCTTCACGAGCTCCAAACTATTCTCGATCAGGTCGATGCTGGTTCGTCCCGGTCTGGTTCAAAGCTCGCGAATGGCAACGGACGTTAGACATCGCTTTCGGCGATCAAACACTCGGGCCTGCGGATATGACACCGCACCGATCTTGCGGTTCGCGCTGCTGTCGGAATTTGATTTCGCTCGAACCCGTCGGAGCGCTGCGCATCCACACAGCGCCTCGACGGATTATCAACCGCGATAGACCCGAGCGTTTAGAGAACGTTTTCCTGGCGCCGTTAGCGATCTGAAGACGCGCCGGCCATTTCCGGTTCCATGAGCGCCTCTGGATTCACAATGTCTTCGGCTAATTTATTCAGAAGCTCGTTCGCTTCGGATTCCTCCTCGAGAGTGGTTTGCAGAAGGTCTGCTGACCTGTCCTTTCCAAGTAGCTGAGCAAATGTGCGGACGCTGCCGTAACCCGCGATCTCGTAATGTTCAACTTTCTGCGCAGCTACGATGATCCCGGCATCAATCACGGATTCTTCACCGTTTTCGTGAAGGATTTCGGATCCTTCCTCAATCAGCCCTTTCATTGCCTTGCAGGTCTTGCCCTTCGGTTTCTCGCCAATCTCTTCGAAGACCTCTTCCAGCCGTTCGACATGCGTTTTTGTCTGTTCCAGATGCTTCTCGAAGGCATCCTGTAATTCCTCTGATGAAGCAGCCTTCGCCATTTTGGGCAACGCTTTGATTAATTGGTTCTCTGCGTTGTAGAGGTCCCGCAATTCATCAATGTAGAGTGTTTTTAGTGTATCCAGCTTCATACGATCCCTTTTCCCTTTCTATTCCTGAGTTTCGCTTTGAATATAGGCGGTCCAGTGCGTACTGGATGCCGCGCTCTAAAAAACAACGCGGCGAAACATGGAATTGCGCGTGTTTCTTTTTGAAAATCTTTCCGAGCATGCGTAAGCGACTCAAGCATAGGCATAAGGTGCATCGGCGCGCACCATCCGCTCGTACACATCCACGTAATCATCTGCCATCCGACCAGCCGTGAATCGCTTCTCAAAAACTTCCCTGCAACCTGCCCGACTAAGATCACGAACCCGGCGAGTTGCTTCTACCGCTTGGTCTAGTTCTCTTACTACAAAACCTGTTACCCCGTTTTCCATTACCTCAGGTACAGATCCCCTGTCGTATGCTATGACCGGCGTGCCGCACGCCATCGCCTCAATCATTACCAGCCCGAAAGGCTCCGGCCAATCAATCGGAAACAGCAGGCCATACGCTTTTCCCAGAAACTCGTTCTTCTGCTGGTCGGTGATTTCCCCAACCCACTCCACATGGGGGTCATTCAAAAGCGGTTCAACGACCCGCTTGAAGTAGCGCCGATCGGCGCGATCGACTTTGGCAGCGATCTTAAGCGGCATCCCGACCCGTTTGGCAATTTCGATCGCCCGGTCGGCTCCTTTTTCCGGCGAGATCCGTCCTAGAAAAGCAAGGTAATCTCCGCGATCAGGATAAAAGCGGAACAGATCTTCCGGCAGTCCATGGTAAATCGTTGCCTGCCAATTCGCCGAGATTATGGGCGCGCGTTGAGCGTTTGAGATTGAGATGAGTGACACATCCCGAAACCGCTCGTGAACAGCCACGAAATCGAGAATATCCAGGCGGCCATGCAAAGTTGTAACGTGGGGAACAGGCAGGTAGCGACAGATCGCAAAATGAGGGTAACCGGTGTGGAAATGAATCACGTCGAATTCGCTAGCATGCTCGACCACGTGATCTATCAGGATGAGTTCCCGTGCAACGGGATCCTTGCACCGCTCATTCTTACGAAGCGAGCGGCGCGTGGGCGCAATGAGCCGCGCGCTTGTAACCGAGTCACCGCTGGCAAATAGCGTCACCTCGTGCCCGGCGCGAACCAATTCTTCAGTGAGATAAGAAACGATCCGTTCCGTGCCTCCGTAATGTTTCGGAGGCACGCTCTCGATTAGGGGTGCAACCTGAGCAATTCGCATATTCCCTTTTCCGTCTGAGATCCAAGCTCCACTGGCGCACTGCTCATAGCAGTGCGCCTTAGTCCAGAAAGCCCTATTCGCGATTGTGATTCCATAATTCTAAATCTCCGTGCTTACATTCGAACCCGACTGCAACTTTGGTTTTCGCATTTCGCAGAAAATAATCCGCGTCCCAAGCGTCCGACCAAGAAGCAGCAATCGACCTATGCGATGCAGCTAGAAAATCGCATATGCAAAAAAGCGAAAGTACTAGGAAAGCTCGTCACGTGGATGTTCCTTTAGCCGCTGATAATGGTTTGTCGCACTGAACGTAAGGACAGAAAAGCACCGGGCGAAACGCCTGAGGCATTCTCCTTGATCAAAGGAGAAGATCGAAATTATTCGAACAGCTCTTCTCGCCTAACAGAAGTGGCGGTTCAAAGGTTTCCCGTTAAAGCGAGGATTATTACAATTAGCACGATCAATCCGAGTCCTCCACTGGGCCAATAGCCCCAACCGGAGCTGTATGGCCACGCTGGCAGTGCCCCGACCAACAAGAGGATCAAGATAATTAATAGAATGGTACCCATAGCTTCTCCTTTCCTGACTTAATTTCGTCGGCGCGAGCTATTTTGGACGTCCAACATGAAATGCCCACCACGTTGCAGCTTCTTTCGTTGTGTTATCGCCGGCTTTCGATTTCTTGTGTTTCGACACGGACTGCGTATTCGCTCGGTTTCAGTTCTCGTCCGGCTCGCGCGGCATACACTTGGGTGAATTCAGCTCCGAAAAGAAGAATTTGCGACGAATAATAAACCCAGAGTAACAGCGTGATAAGCGAGCTGGCCGCTCCGTAGGCGGAGCCGGCAGCGCCGCTGCCGAGATACAAACCCAGCAGCCATTTCCCAATGCCAAAAAGGATCGCGGTCATCACGGCGCCGATCCAAACTTCTCGCCATTGAATTTTAACGTCCGGGAGAAACTTGAAAATCATGGCGAAGAGCAGAACGACGATCGCAAAATCAAAAATTAGATAAACAGCCAAGGCCACAACGAGTCCACCCGGCAAGACAGATTGCACGTAATGGCTGAACCCCTTTAGCAGGGCTTCGACTGCCAGTGACACGAGCAGCAGGAAACAAATGCCGGCAACCATCGCGAATGAAAAAAAGCGGCTCCGCAGAAACTTCCAAATGCCGCGAGTGGGTTTTGCCTTCACGCCCCAGATCGTATTCAGCGCGTCTTGCAGCTGGCCGAACACGCCACTTGCACCGAAAAGTGCGAGCGCGACTCCGATGATTGTGGCGATTGTGCTTTTGCCAGGTTGCGATGCCTTCTGCGCAATGTTTTGTACAACTTGAAGAGCGCTTGGATCGAGAAAATAGCTCATCTGTTGCATGATCTTGTCCCAGGCGCCTGCCGGATCATTCCGGAAAATCACGCCTATGAT
>DATASP010000284.1:0-11444 GCA_036269155.1 Candidatus Udaeobacter sp. | reverse complement strand
CGATCGAGACTGGGCGAGACTCGTCGCCGCCTTTGTCGCGCTGGGCATTGTAATCGGTGCGTTTGGCTACCCGCTCACCGCAGTCGTTTTGAAAAACAGGCAGCAGGTGAAGAAAGCCGCCGCGGAAATCAATGCGCTCGTACCCGCGAATGAGACGCTCTATGCGGTGAATCCAGATTATCAGCCGGTATTCTTTTATGTAAAACCGCCGGTGAAATACGTCAGCGACATCATGAAATTGCCGGCTGATGCGCGATATTTTCTCGTCCGAGCCGAAAACGAAACTGAGGCGACAACTACCTCAAACTGGGCGCCGCTCCGGGCGCGGCCAGTTGCCCGGGTGCATGATTACAGCAAACGCGAGATGGTTCTTTTCAAAGTGGCACCTTGAACGGCCATTGACAGGCTGCCAGATCGGGAATTGGTTAGCATACGAACCAATTTGGGTGCGACAACATGTCCGACGGCGACAGAGCTGAAAGCTTGGGTCATTTGCTCCACGGCACCGCTCGTGCGTGGCGGCAAAAGCTCGACGAACGTCTTAAGCCCATGGGGCTGAGCCAGGCCAAGTGGCGGACGTTAATGCATCTCTCGATTGCACAGGAAGCGCTCACGCAGGCTGAAATTGCGGCGCGACTGGGTGTGGAAGAGCCCACGGTGGTCACGCTATTGCATCGGTTGGAGCGTGAGGCCTGGATTACGCGGACAAGTTCTCCACATGATCGCCGGTGCAAAATGGTGCTGCTCGGCCGGCGTGCCCAGCGTGTGATTGTGCAAATCAACGCCACAGCCGAGGAACTTCGGCACGAATTGTTCTCTGGTATCCCAGAATCTGATCTCCAAACTTGTATGAGAGTGCTGGCGCGGATTCAAGAGCGAGCGGAGAAAGGCGAGCGGCGCGAGACCAGCACCCGCCAACATGCAACTCGCATTCTCGCAGAGCATAACGGCCAGACCAAACGGCGACATTCGATTCCAAGAAAAGGCGCAATTTCGCGGAGCGACGGAGGGTTGAAGTGAAACTTAACACGGAAGTGAGCGATGTTAAGACATTGGATCGCGGCGCGACCCAGCGCTCGGGGACCTCTCAAATGAAACACACCCGCACGGCGAATCAGAGGATTCCCAAGTGGGCTTACCTGCTCTTCATCATTCTTGCAGCATTTGTCTCTTACCGAATCCTTCAACGCAGGGCAGCGGAAGTTAAAGGTACACAACCGCCGGTACGACCGGCTCTAGTTGTGAAGGTCGTGACGCGCGATGTGCCTCTGTACCTTGACGAAATCGGCACGTGCGCCGCATACGAGACGGTGCTGGTGCAGGCGCAGGTGAGCGGCGTAATTATCGCGCGCCAGTTCCAAGACGGCTCCGATGTGAAGAAAGGCGACCCGCTTTTCACAATCGACCCGCGTCCCTACCAGGCAACGCTCGATCAAGCCAAAGCGCAGGCCGCATTGGATCAAGTGACGCTGAAGCGGCAGGAAGATCTGCGCGCGCGAAAGGTGATATCGCAGCAGGACTACGACATTGCAGTAGCGAATGCGCAAAAATCAAAGGCAGCAGCGGACGCGGCTCAGGTGAACCTCGACTATTGCTACATTAAATCGCCGATCAACGGACGAATCGGTCTGCGCAATTTCGACGTCGGCAACCTGGTCGGACCTTCGACTCCGCCGCTGGTCACCATTCAAGGCCTCGACCCGATTTACACAGATTTCACCGTCGCCGAGAACGATCTTGCGCTTGTGCGCAAATATCTCGGCGCACCGAACCTGAAAGTGCAAACGTACCTGCCCGATGGGTCGATCACGCCGCGCATGGGCGATTTGTACTTTATCGACAAGGCAGTGCAGCCCGGGTCCGGAACGGTAAGAGCCCGCGGGATCACGCCCAATCCCGATCGCGCGCTATGGCCATCGGAGTTTGTTCGGGTGCGTTTCATTTTGGATACGCTTAAAGACGCCACGCTTGTGCCGTCGCAAGCCGTGCAGGTCAGCCAGAGCGGGCCGTTCGTATTCGTAGTGAAACCGGACAACACTGTCGATCTTCGCCCGGTGAAGCCAGGTCAGCGCCAGGACGGCGACCTCACTGTTATCGAAAGTGGTGTCAAACCCGACGAAACCGTTGTTGTCACTGGTCAGCTTGCGCTCTCGCCGGGAGCCAAAATAGCGCCTCAACCGTACGCCCCTCAAAACCAGGGCAATTCATCCTCCTCTGCCGCTTCGAAATGATAGCTCTGACATGAACCACGACGAGGAACATGACGGCGAACAGAAGGTGAGAGAAAAAAGCCGGCTTAGCTCGAGATCTTTTTCCAAGGAACAAGCTGACCCGACCGCAAAGTTGGTTCAAGTCGAAGGTTCGGGGCTTTCCGGGCCATTTATTCGCCGGCCCGTTATGACGGTGCTGCTGACGTTGTCCGTGATCGTCGCTGGCGTGGCGACTTACGGGAAGCTGGCGGTGAACGATCTCCCCGCGGTCGATTATCCGGTCATTCAAGTCACATGTTCTTATCCCGGTGCTGATCCGACGGCGATGGCCAACAACATCGCCACGCCCCTCGAGAAACAATTTCTGCAAATTCCCGGCCTGGACATCATCACCAGCACCAGCACACAGAGCAACACGTCGCTGGTACTGCAGTTCGTTCTGAGCAAGAGCATCACTGATGCTGCAACCGATGTGCAGGCTGCCATCCAACGCGCGACGGGCAAGTTGCCAATCGACCTGCCAAGCCCGCCAACGTTCACAAAGACGAACCCGAACGATCAGGCGGTTTACCTGGTGGGCTTGCTGTCAGACACGCTGACTGATTGGGATTTGTACAAGTACGCGTCTACAGTCGTCGCTCAGCGCATCAATATTTTACCCGGCGTTTCGCAAGTAAACATTTATGGCGTTCAGGGAGCGATTCGGGTAAAGGCCGACCCGTCAGCGCTCGCTGTGCGCGGTCTGACGATGGATGATCTTGCCAGCGCGATCAGAGCCGGCACCGTGTATTCGGGCGCGGGCCAATTCGACGGTGCGCATCGAACGTTCGTGCTGCAACCGAACGGACAAATCGATCAAGCGGAGGGCTATCGCGATTTGATCGTCGCGCGCAATCCAAACGGTTTGCCGGTTTACCTGGGCGATGTCGCCGATGTCAGACAAAGTGTGCAGGACGAGCGGCTCTCCCGTTTTTTCTGGGTGCGCGGTTTTAATCCGCCTGGTTCTGTAGTCGTGCTTGCCGTTTCGCGGCAGGCAGGCGCAAACGCCGTGGAAGTGGCCAACTCCGTGAAAGCACTCTTCCCCGAGCTGCGCGCGACCTTGCCTGGCTCAATCAGATTGCTGCCTGTGTTCGACCGCTCCCAAACCATCGTCAATTCCGCTGATGAAGTGAAATGGACGCTGGTGATCGCGTTCGTGCTTGTGGTGATCGTGATTTACGTCTTCCTCGGCCGCGCCACAGACACGCTGATTCCTGCGGTCGCCTTGCCGATGTCGTTACTATTCACCGTCGCCGTGATGTACATGCTGAACTTCTCCATCAATAATCTGACGTTGATGGCGTTGACACTGGCGATCGGTTTCCTTGTTGATGACGCGATCGTGTTTTTGGAAAACGTCGTGCGCCGCGCCGAGCACGGTGAGTCGATCCTGAAAGCGACTTTCAATAGCGCCGGCGAAATCTCTTTCACGATTTTGTCGATGACTCTGTCGCTGGCTGCGGTTTTCATTCCGCTCGTTTTTATTCCGGGACTGCTCGGCCGCATTTTCCGCGAATTCTCCGTCACGATCATTGTCGCCATTCTCGCTTCAGGTCTTGTATCACTGACGCTCACGCCCTTGATGTGCGCGCGCATTCTTGGTGAGCGGAAGGCTGGACATAAACCGGCGTGGATGGAACGCCACACGAGCAATTTCATCAGCCGCGTCATTGCTGCTTATGGCGGCGCGCTCGATTGGTTTCTCGACCGCGCGTGGCTCACCGTGCCGATTCTGCTCGCTTGCATCCTCGGGCTCTGGTTTTTCTTCACCAATTTGCCGTTCACGTTGATACCGCCGGGCGACAGCGGTTTTATCCGCGGCGTTTTCATCGCGCAGGAGGGCTCGTCGCCAGCGCAAATGCGCGCGTTCCAGTCGGAGGTGAACAAAAAACTCCAGGATGACCCGGGCGTCGGACAATTTTTTACGCTCACCGGTTTCGCTTCACGCGGCGCATTGTCGCAGGGACTCATGTTCCTTTTTCTAAAACCCCGCGGCGAGCGGCCGCCTATTGCCGAAATCATTTTGCGACTGCAAAAGTCGATCGGCACAATTCCCGGCATCACGGCGGTATTAACGCCGAACCCGGTGCTACAAATCAGCGTCGGTGCGACGAGCCAGACTCAGGGGCAGTACGCCTACACCATCAGTGGCATTGTGCCCCAGGATGTTTATACGGTGGCCGACGAATTGATGAAAAAACTCCAACAGTTCAAGGGCTTCGCCAGTGTTCGTTCCGATTACTATCACAACACACCGAATCTTAAGATCGACATCAACCGTGATCGCGCCGCAACGTACGGCGTTTCAGCTTCCGCGATCCAAAGCCTGATGCGCAATGCATACTCGCAAAACTACGTGTACCTGATCAAGGAACCGGACGACCAATATCAGGTCATTCTGGAAGTCAACGACAAGGCGCGCGCACACCCCGACGATTTGGACGACCTGTACGTCCGCAGCAACACCGGCGGGAACTTCAGCTCGGGCAGTGGTGGCGGCGGAACCATAGCCACGACTAGCGGTAACATGGCGAATCTGGTGCCGCTGCGTGTTGTAACAACCACAAGCGAGGTCATCGGCCCGCAAGCGGTGAACCATTTGAACCAGTTCACCAGCGTCACCTTCAACTTCAACTTGTTACCGAATGTCGCGGTCGGCGACGCTACGAAGTACATCGAGGACGCCTTTGCTCAAATCCAGTCGAATTACCCGACCGTGCAAGGCACCTTTCAAGGCGAAGCGCTCGTTTTCCGGCAACTCTTCCGGGCACTGCCGTTGCTGCTGTTGGCAGCGATCTTTGTGATGTATGTCATCCTGGGAATTCTTTACGAGAGCTACGTGCACCCCGTCACCGTGTTGTTCCCAGCGATCGTGCCCGCCGTCGTCGGCGGTTTGGCTACGTTGTATCTGTTCCACTCAGTCTTGTCGCTCTACAGCGTGATCGGCCTTTTCCTATTGTTAGGAATCGTGAAAAAGAACGGAATCATGGTGGTCGATTTCGCCTTGCAACGGCTCGACGAAGGCTGGGACCTGCGCTCGGCGATTCACGAAGCCAGCATGGAGCGGTTTCGTCCCATTATGATGACGACGCTCGCAGCACTCATGGGCGCAATCCCCATTGCGCTCGGATTCGGCCAGGACGCTGCATCGCGCCGTCCCCTCGGTCTTGTGATCGTGGGCGGTCTGATTTTTTCCCAACTGATCACGTTGTTCGTCACGCCGGTCATCTATCTCTGGCTCGAGTGGTTCCAGGAGCACGTGCTGGATAAGGTACCCTTTCTACGTAGCGCGCATACCCATCACGAAGGCGAACCTGCGCGAGGTGATGGGGAGATTGAACCGGAACCAGCTACGGTCCACTGATTTCCTTGTTCTCGTTAGTGCTGTAGCGTGCGCTGTCTCTCAGCGGATCAACTCAGCGCGGCCAAAAAATCCGCTCAGCACAGCGGACGCGACAGTCATGTGCCTGTGAAGTTTGTTATCCATTCCAGCTTCACGATTCCTCATCCGTAATTTATCTTAGAGCATGCGAGCGATGGTTCTGGATAACCCAAGAAAGTCGCTGCAATTGCGCGATGTGCCAGGACCGAAGGCGGGCAGGGGACAATTGCTCGTGCGCGTTGCGACATGCGCAGTGTGCCGGACCGATCTTCATGTCGTCGATGGCGAACTGCCGGACCCAAAGCTGCCCCTGATTCTGGGCCATCAAATTGTCGGGCGCGTACAGGAGATCGGCGAGGAAACAGATTCGAAATTCCAGATTGGAGATCGCGTGGGAATTCCATGGCTAGGCTGGACGGATGGCGAGTGCGCCTATTGTCGATCGGGCCGGGAGAATCTGTGCGACAGCGCGCGTTTTACCGGCTACACGATCAACGGCGGCTACGCCGAATTCACCGTCGCCGATGCGCGGTTCTGTTTTCCTCTGCCAGAGCGCTATAATGATGTCGAAGTTGCGCCGCTTCTCTGCGCTGGGCTGATTGGCTATCGTTCGTACCGCAAAACCGGCAACGCACGCCGCCTGGGCATCTACGGTTTCGGCAACGCCGCGCACTTGATCGCGCAGGTTGCGCTTTATGAAGGACGCGATCTTTTCGTATTTACAAGACCAGGCGACACGAAAACGCAGCAAAACGCGAAAACGCTAGGCGCAAAGTGGGCCGGAGGCTCCGATGAGATGCCGCCGGAAAAACTAGATGCAGCAATTATCTTTGCCTCAGTCGGATCCCTTTTGCCAACGGCGCTGCGCGCGCTCGCCAAAGGCGGCATCGTGGTGTGCGGCGGAATTCACATGAGCGACATCCCTTCATTTCCCTATGCCGATCTATGGGAAGAACGCGTTATCACTTCAGTCGCGAACCTGACCCGTCGCGACGCTGACGAATTTCTCGAGCTTGCGCCGCGTGTTCCGGTGAAAGTGCACACGGAAACGTTCCCCTTGGAACAAGCCAACACTGCTCTTGATCGATTTCGCGCCGGAAGGCTGAGTGGGACCGCTGTTCTTGTGATGGATGCCAACTGACACTGCACCGATTCTTGTAGCCGCATCCGTGCGGGAAGCGCAATGCCGTACGTAACGTCGCCCACAGGGCGACGGCTACAGAAGTCGGGCGCGTGGGGAGGCTGATCGCACGTTCATAGGGCGTTTCTGCGAAACGCCGCCCTACACATTGCCGTCCACGCACTTTGTCGAGACAAAGTTGCTGGGGTCGAGCGCTCCTCAGACTCTAGCGTGCTCCCGCGCGTGCACGAGCAGCGACAGGTTTCACAAAATTGCCAGGAACCCGCTTTTCGTCCTCACGGACGGAACCGGCCGCGTTGGCGAGCGCTTCCTCGTCTCGTGATAGGAACGGTTTGAAGCGGTTCTTGTCGATCGCTTTCATGAACGCTTCATGCGGTGACACGATGCCTTCTTCGAGCAGCGCCCAAATAGCATCGTCCATGAATTGCATTCCTTGCGCTTTTCCGGAAATGATCACGTCCTGGAGTTTTTGCGTTGCGCCTTCGCGAATGATGGCGGCAACGGCTGCATTGGCGATCAGAATTTCATTTACGGCGATGCGGCCTGGCCGGTCTGACCTTTTCAAAAGCAATTGGGCTACGACTCCGCGAAGGGAGTTTGCCAGCATGGTTTGCGCTTGTGCCTGGCGATCGGCGGGGAAAGCGTCTATCATACGATCCACTGTTTTTCGGGCATTGTTCGTGTGCAGCGTACCGATCACGAGAAGGCCCGTCTCGGCTGCGGTCAGAGCGAGCGAAATCGTTTCCAAGTCGCGCATCTCGCCTATGAGCACAATATCGGTGTCTTCGCGCAGCGCTGCCTTAAGCCCGGCGGGAAACGAGATTGAGTCGCCCGGCACTTCCCGCTGTGTGATAATGCTGCGTTTATTGTTGTGCAAGAATTCGATTGGTTCCTCTACGGTCACAACGTGCCTGAAGAAGTTTTGATTGATGAAATCAATCAGCGCCGCTTGCGTCGTCGTCTTACCCGAGCCCGTCGGGCCGGTAACAAGGAGCAAGCCGCCCCGCAAATAAGCAAATTCTTTGATCACGACTGGAACACCGAGTTCCTCGAGACTCGAAATCTTGGTGGGAATTAGTCGAAAAGCCGCGGCATAGCCATCGGACTGCTTGAAGTAGTTCGTGCGGAATCTTGAGTTCTCGTCCATCTGATAAGCAAAATCCAGATCGCCGCGTTCCTGGAAAATTTCCCAGTTCTGAGGGCCGCAAACTTCGCTCAACATGCGCGTAGCTTCCTCGCGCGAAATCGGCTCTTCTCGGATGGGCATGATATCGCCATGCGTACGTATTTTTGGCGGTTGCCCTTCTCCGATATGCAAATCGGACGCGCCTTGCCGAACGACGATCTCAAGGAACTGATCGATGTAAGCCATGAATTAAGAACGAATGACGGGTGACGAATGAGAAAGGAATGAAAAATTACGCACGGCGCCCGCCGTTGGAGCTTCCTGGGTCGGATTTGGTTGGGCTTTGGTCATTTGTGCTTCGTCATTTCGCCACATACTGGCGCATCAGTTGTTTTTGCTCGGCGCGCTCGTAAGCTTCCTCGCCGCTGATCAGGCCCTGGTCATAAAGATCGATTAGCGCGTCGTCCATCAAACGCATACCTTGTTTTTTGCCGGTCTGAATAATGCCCGGCAGCATGTAGGTCTTTGCTTCGCGAATCACGTTTGCTACCGCAGGCGTATTGGTAAGAATTTCCATGGCGAGTACCCGACCGGTTCCGTCTTTTCTTGGTATTAACTGGTGACTGAGGATGCCACGCAACGATTCCGCCACCATCACCCGCACGTGTTCCTGTTGCTCGGGTGGGAAAACGTCGAGCAGTCGATCAAGTGTCCGCGAGGCATTACTCGTGTGCAACGTTGACAGGACAAGATGCCCCGTTTCGGCCGCAGTGATCGCGAGTGAGATCGTTTCCAAGTCGCGCATTTCGCCCACCATGATTACGTCTGGATCTTCCCGCAGAGCAGCGCGCAATGCCGTGGCGAACGACTCGGTATGCGTGAAGACTTCGCGCTGGCTAACATGGCAATTTCTCGATGAAATGATGTATTCGATCGGGTCCTCCAGCGTGATGATATGATCGCGCCGTTCCGTGTTTACTTGTTCGATCATCGCCGCGAGCGTGGTCGATTTACCGGTACCAACCGAACCTGTGGCGAGAATCAGGCCATTCTGATAACGCGTGAGTAACTTAAGTTGCTCCGGCAATCCCAGTTCGTCCATGCTTCGGACATGGGTGTTGATGACGCGAAAAACAATTTCAATCCCGAGCCGCTGCCGAACCACGCTGACGCGGTAACGAGCAAACTCGTTCGCGTAAGCAAAGTCGGCATCGCCGCGTGAATTCAGTTCCTCCTTGTACACTTCGGGCATGAAAGCCTCTGCCAAGGCTGCAGTTTGCTCCGAGGTCAAAAGCGGGGCGTCCGGCCAGATTGGCTCCAAGCTGCCATGCATCCGCCAGGTCGGTGGCGCGGCCACGCCTAGATGAACGTCCGACGCGCCGGCCCTTTGCCCAATCTCAAGGTAGTTATCCACATGCCCCAGCGGATGCGATTGAACTGGGATAGCCGGAGGGGAACTCGTTGCGATCATTGCTGCCTGGATGAAATAATTACGCAGCTTAGCCCAGTGCGTAAATCTTAAAAGGAGAGGCTCCCGATCGACTCAGTAGACGCGCAGGACTTATGTTTTGCGGCTCGATCGCCCGGCGAAATCCGTGAGCCGCGTTTTGACAAACTCCAGAATCACCGGACGAACAAGGTTTGCCGCGATTTTTATCACACCCAGAGCAATGCCGCTTTCGACGAGCTTCTTCTGGGATTTGCGGCCGCTTTTTGCATCGACGTAAATTTTTTTCTTTCGCATCGGTGCCAGCGCGATCAGCGCACCGACAGCGGCTGCCGCCGAAAGCCAGGAAACAGTTTGTTGGCGAAATGATCTGCGGAATTTCGCTGGGAAATCCACTTCGTACTTCAGGCCGCGCAAATCGCGTGCGACACGTTCCCGGGACTGCCCGATTTCCGCCGTTAGCTCCTCGATGGATTTGTTGCGTCCAGATTTTTCAGCCATTCGCGATCCTTCTTTAATTCAGTCAGCGTCGCGCGAAAAAGCGGCTTGGTGACGCGGCTACGCGCGACAAGCAGCAAGACCAGCGCGACAATAAAATGCACTACGGCAGCCGCCAGTGCTATCCACGCCCATGAAATACCAATGAGTTGCGCCAGCCCTACAACCGCACCGGTGATGAGAAAAACGTAACCCAGCGCGCACAATAGCAGCGCAAAAATTACGCAACCCACCAGTATGAGCAGTTGCATCGCGGCGCCTTTGGATTCCTCAGCAAGCAGAGCAAACCGGCTCTCAAAGAACTCTGCGAGCGCGTTCAAGAGCGCTAACAAGTTCTCGAGCAAACCGGCGTGTCCCGCGGGGTTGCGGGACCGAGTGCTCTCGCTCATCATCTCCGAATTCTTTCGGAGTTAGCGACGGAAGATCAAACCCAAGACGAACCCAATTCCGAGCGCACTGAAAATTGCCTTTGTCGGATTTTCACGCACGTATTGCTCTGCATCTTCCTGGAATGTACGGGCGCGATCCCTTGCATCCCCCCATGCTTGTTCTGCTTTGCCGCGTGCGTCGCCCCAAGCCTGCTCGGCCTTGCCGCGGTACTCTTCGGCGAAAGCACCTGCGGCTGATTTCAAATCTTCCGCAGCTCTGCGGGCATGTTCCTTGCTGCTGTGCAACTTATCCTGCGCCTCTGGGGGGACGGACGTTTTCTGTTCTGATTTGTTTTCTTCTGCCATTGGTAATCTCCAGTTAATTTTCGTTTGAAGTATCCGCGCGCTTTGCCGAATCAGCAAACGCCGAGTTTTCGCTGAAGGGTATTCGGGTTGAAGCCTTGAAGCGGATTTCTTTCTTTAACGGGTTTACTGCTTCAACGATCTAACTAACGGCGAAAAAGGATCTTACTGTTCGCGGAAAATAATTCGCGCCTTTGTCAGATCGTAGGGCGAAAGCTCCACAGAAACCTTATCGCCCGGCACGATGCGGATGAAATGCTTGCGCATTTTACCCGAGATATGTGCAAGCACATTGCGCTGACCGGGCAGATCTACGCGGAACATCGTGCCCGGTAGCACCTGCGTTACTGTGCCCTCGGTAACGATTGGTCCTTCCTTCGCCATGGCGGCGAATTATACCGCGGGAACGATCACCTCTCAAGGATTGCGCAGCTGATCCAGGGAAACTGTTGGCAGATATTCCCGAAGCTCCTGTCGCTTCCACCACTCGCCGGTTTGCCGAAGTTCGCTCACGGTGGTGAATCGATAGCGATAAAACATCGCGCGGATATACCTCGGCGGCTTGTCTGGAAAGGGGTTATCTGCGAGCAGCCGGTTCACATCCTGTGACCCCTGCAATAGTCTGACGATTAGCCAGAAAAACCACGGATTTTCCCGCGGGCTGTCCAGAGCGGCAAACCACATCTGCCAATCGAGTCTCGGTTGGTGGGGCGCGCACCAGCCGGGTGCGCGCTTCACGTCGCCGGGCTTCCATTTGAATTCGTAGGGCAGCCATTCAAGACCATCGGCGCTGCCTTCGATCACGATCTCGCAGCGGTCCTTTGTCATTACTCGAAACAGTCCATAGCCATTCACGATCCGAAACGCTTC
>DATASP010000283.1:0-4649 GCA_036269155.1 Candidatus Udaeobacter sp. | reverse complement strand
GATCATTGGTTGGATCGACAAGTAATCGCCCCCGGATGTGAGCGCGTCCCCCCACGATTCCAAATAATGCGCGAGCGGAACGTGCCATTGACTGAGCGCTGATGTGGCGTCCTCGTGATAACCGAGCCGCACAATCTCCGGTACCTTTTTTTGCAGGTCGGCCCAATCAAGCGGCAGATTAGTCTGCCGGTCCTGCACCAAACCGCGCTTTGCGTTGTAAACCGGATCACCACCGAGAATGAACAGTTGCTTGATCCGCCCGTCGTTTATGTCGGAGGCAAGTTGTGACATGTCGATCGCACGCGGATTCTGCGGGACCTGCCGGACGACCAAGGTCTGGCCGATATTTTTCAGCGCAGCGTTGATTGCATAAACGAGCAATTGTATCGCGAGCGGCTGAGCGGGTCCGGTCAGCACCAAGCTTGAGCCCGGTTTTGCGAGAAGATCATCCGCCGCCTCGCCAAGCCATTGCTCATCGAAGCTCGATCCGCCCGCCGGAGTCTGTACATTTCCGATGACTGCCCCTAGTCCGGCATCATTTGTGCCGGCGAGAATTTTTCGCGCGAGCGCGTACGTAAACGCAGCAATTTGGCTCGCAGGACAACGGAGCCGGTGGTCTGCCATCGCACCGGTGAGCGTGAAGCGATTCTCGACCACATACAATCGGTTCATGCTGTCTTTCGACGAATTCACTCTTCGTCGCGAGGTGAATGCACGCACCGATTCGAGGTCGCCCTGGCCGCAATCGAGAAAGTCGCTGTCCAAAGCAAGAACCACATCCGCGCGATCCAATTTCGGAATCAGCCGCGTGCCTGCTCCGAACGCATTTTGCGTAGCAGTCGTCTGTTCCTGACTCAGGAGCGGTTCGTAAACGCACCAGCGCATGCCCGGGAAAGTTTTTTCCAGTTCGGCGCGCAATCGTTCGCGTGTAGGCGAATGCGTTTCACCAACGAGAAAGGCAAGACCGTCACCCTGTTGACTGGCAAGCGTCTTGCGAAGCGTTCCGATGTACGTGTCAAACTCCCCGCGATTACTGGTTTTACTTTTCTGAACGAAGCGTTGCGAGCGCGACGGATCGTATAAATCGAGAATTGACGCCTGAACAAAGGTGTCGGTCGCGCCCCCGCTGGCCGGGTGCAACGGATTGCCTTCCAATTTGATCGGCCGCCCGTCTACCGTGGTTGCAATCAGCGGAATTGCTCCGCCGCGCCGGGGCATCGCAGTGGCGTAGTAGAGAAATTTTCCGGGAATGGTCCATTCGACGTTCTTTGTGAACGGGACCAGATACAGTTCAGGGCGGCGACAACTCGTGAGCCCGATGCCGGCCAACGCCATCGACGCGCCCATTAATTTTACGAAATCGCGTCGCGACCATTCGTCGCCGTTCAACTCCGCCGCGCCGGGGGGAAATTCGCGTTCCAGCCATTGGCGAAATTCTGGGGTGTCGTTCAACTCACCCAGGCCGCGCCAGTAATGCTTTCCGTGCAACGGCTCTGGTGGATGTTGAAATATGCGTTTCATCGGTGGCACCCCTGACAATTTTGTGTCGGAGTAATATTCCAGCGCTCCTTCAGCGTCTGGCCAATCTCAGCTTGAGTGAGCGTCTTCTTCTTCGAAAAATCTTCGTGCGCCCCCTTTGGCTCGCCATACTTCGCGACAAATTCCGCCGGCTTCACGTCTTCGGGTTTCCAATCGAGATTGAAAACCTGGTCTTCAGGCCTCAGAAAATTTTCCGGGTGTCGATGACACTCGAGGCACCACGCCATGCTGTGCGGCTTGGCCAGATACACCGTCGACATGTGATTGACGGGGCCGTGGCAACTAAAACAACTGATGCCGCGGTTCACGTGTGCCGCATGATTGTAATAAACGTAATCAACTGTCCGATAGATCCACACCCAGTCGACTGGATCGCCTGTTTTCCAGCTCGCGCGCACCGGCTCCAGCTTTGGATTGTCCTTTTGCACCTGCGTATGGCAGTTCATGCAGGTCTGTGTGTTCGGTACATTGGAGTGCGCCGCCATTTCCACAAAGCTGTGACAATACCGGCAATCCATCCCCAGCTGTGTAACGTGAATGTCGTGCGGAAACGGCACCGGTTGGATCGGTTGATATCCTACTTTGGTGTATTTTGGCGTGCCGTAATACCACGTGGCGCCAGTCAATCCACACGCCAGCACGGTGCCGCAGACCAGGAGCTTGATCGGCACCCAATTCGTCCAGCGTGGAAAGAAATTCGCCATGATTACTTATCGACAGCCGGACTGACGAACGCGCGTCGCCACGCTGCCAATGAAACGAAACTGAGCTCAGGAACTTTCGGGTTCAGACGCTGCAAAGGGTTAAGGTTAATCGTTCGCCCGAGGGGTAACGGATTCTATAAATGTGGGGCGCGAGGGCAAAATAAATTTCGGCAGTCATGTGGATCCAGAATTGCGTAGCGCAATCCGATCACGTCAAAACTTCGCCAATGCGTCAAGCCCAGAAGTGGATATCGCACATGAAAGATTCGCAGCCTTGAGATGCGCGGCTGATGATTTTTTCTTCTCGTTAGAACCTCAGAGAAACGGAAGCGGAACCACTTCGACTGAGATTGCGTCGGGCTTTTGCGCGCGGGAATCTGCCGGCACGAGCAGATTTAACCTGGTGCCGATGTTGTTGAAGCCGCGCTTTACATATCCGAGTGCGATTTGTTTATCCAATCGTTCGCTACGCGTTGTGCTCGTGATCCAGCCGACTTCTTTCCCTGCCGTTGAAGGAGCTGCAAGTTTTATTCCTGGCTGAAGCGGGACATCATCCAGCGAAATCAAGCCGCACAACCGCTTGTTCGTTTGTCCCGACATTTTTATTCGGGAGATCACTTCCTGGCCAATGTAGCAACCTTTTTGGTAATCGATCGCGCCTTGCTCCAGATTGGCTTCAATTGGAATAATTTCCTCCGTCAGTTCGCAACTCCAGCGGGGAATCCCCTGCTCGATCCGCATCACCTCTGCTTCGGCCGAATCGAGAGACGCAAATGCCGAGGACAATTGCTGCCAGACAGCGTCATGACGCGTCGCGTCGCGCCATATATCCCAACCTGGCTTCGCAAAACGACGCACAGAAACAATTCTGCCATGGTCTGTCGTTGGCGATTCCCCTGAAAGAACGTGAAACAGCGAGAATTGATCGGTGACGTCCTCAATTTGCACGTCGTCCGCAATGATATAGCGCTCCAATCTGGTGCGGAGTTTCTGCCGAAGAATCGGATGGGCATCCACTAAAAAGCATTCTTCAAGTGCGCAAACGAAAACGTGCGCGTCCATTTTGCCTTTGGCATTGAGCACGCACGCCTCAATCGCAGCAGTTTCGCTGACCTTGCGCAAATCGTTTGTGATTTGACCGTTGATGAATCGAAACCGATCCGTCCCGGTGATTCGAAACTTTGCGCGCCCTGAGAGATCGAGAAAGCTGGCCTGCCCGGCGTGGGACGGCTGCGTCATTCTTGTCCGGACGAGAACCGGCTCAGCAACTGTTTGAGAAAGCCACGGCGCAATGGTGTGGTTGCATCATCCGCCGCATTCTCCGCCGCACCGAAAGCGAGTAAAGGCTGCTGCGAATCCGCCAAACCCCCATTTTCCGGTTCGAGTTTTTCTCCGTCTGATTCTGCTGGCTCAAAAATCGGTTCTCCGCCGCTGGCTTGTTCACTCTGTTCTTCCAATTGCGGCTCCTCGGGAAATGATGGCTGCGACCCGCGCAGGTATTTGCGCGCAACGGACGAATAGTCGTCTTCCCCGTGACCCCACTGCATTTGTTCTAGTAACTGGTCGCGGGCCGCAGCAGTTACTCCAAGATCAAGATAGTGCGACAAAGCAATCTGACTCGCGAGCTGCATGTCTTTTAGCATGTGTTTAACAGAAAATTGCGGTTTAAAATCGCCCTCGAGAATTTTGGGAAGCTTCATCGTCAGCGTTCCCGAGTGACTGGCATTGGCGCGCATCGCTTCGACAAATTTCTCCAGCGGCGCCCCGAATGCTTGGACTAATGCCAGCGCCTCGGCTGCCGACTGCACGGTTGCGGCGGTAATCATGTTGGTTGCGATCTTGATGGCGCTCGCATGGCCGACAGGTCCGATGTAGATGATGTCTTTGCTGCTGGCTTCAAGGATGGGACGCGCTTCCCGCAAGGCCCTATCGGTTCCGCCGATGTAGTAAACCAGTTCGCCTTTTTCGGCCGCTGGTTTGCTCCCGGTAAATAATGCCTCAACAAACCGCGCTCCGCGGCCTTCTACAATTTCCGCGGCAGCACGCATCGAGTCCGGACTGACCGTTGAATGCGCAAGGACGAGATGACGTGGCCTGAGACTTTCGCTTAGCTGGTTGACTGTCTCCAGCAGAGCGTCGTCGTCAGAGACAAAGATCTGGATGTAATTGCAAAGTTCTGTCAGTTCTCCGACCGACCCAACAAAATTTGGTACAGGTCGCGGCGATCGGTTCCAAACGAAAACGGGGTATCCTTTGCGGCGCAGATTCCCGGCCACTGCGCGACCGATGATCCCAAGACCGATCACACCAATGTTTTTATGCGTTGGATCGGACATAGACGCCAGGCGCTCCATTGAACCGGGAATTCACGAAGAAAATGCCGGGAAACGCTGCAACAGGCAATGC
>DATASP010000282.1:0-4400 GCA_036269155.1 Candidatus Udaeobacter sp. | reverse complement strand
TTGAGGTGCAAACGCTTAGTTGAGCAAATCCCAATGCCCAGGCTCCAAATCCCAAATAAGCTTTCAATGATCAAATCCCAAAGTCGTGAACTTTTGGTCGCCGCGATTTTGATGTTAGCGATTTGGAATTTGTTTGGAACTTGGGATTTGAGACTTGGAACTTTATTCATCCAATGATTCGCGTTATTTTGCCACCTCACCTGCGTACGCTTGCTCGCGTTGATGGCGAACTGGAACTAGAAGTTGCTAGTCCTGTGAGTCAGCGTTCGGTGCTGGACGCGCTCGAAGCACGATATCCTATGTTGAGCGGAACAATACGCGATCATGTCACGAAACTTCGCCGGCCAATGGTTCGATTTTTTGCCTGTGGCGAGGATTTGTCGCATGAATTACCGGACACCCCGTTGCCGGACGCGATTGTAAAAGGGTCAGAACCATTTTTGATTATCGGCGCCATTGCCGGTGGTTGAGCTTTGGAGTGCGCGGACACGTCCGCGCTTTCAAAAGCGGCGACATGTCGCCGCAGTCCAAGAAATAACTATCGCCAAAATCGACGGTTCCTCCTGAGAAACACACTTGCAGTGTCCGCTGTCCTCAGCGGAGTTGGTGAGGCGCTGGCGGCGCAAATGAAATGCGCTGAGGACAGCGCACCCTACGGCGTTTCGTTGGCCGATTGCATCGCGCTGACGAAGTCGATATGCTCGCCCGCATGTCTGGAAAGATAAAACCCAGCCACCAAGCGAAGAGCGCTCAAACCTTCGGAGAGGCTTTGCGCCGCGAATTCCCGCTACTATTCGGTTTGGGAACAGCCGCGATTCTTTTTGCAGCTGGAAGTCAGTTTATCGAATTCGTTGGGCACCCGGTCGCGATGATCGTCGTCTTTCTATGGCTTTTTGCCGTTATCCTTTGGTCGGCAATTTGTGTGGTGCGCCATGCCGACTGTCTCGCGATTAAGTTAGGCGAACCCTACGGAACATTAATTTTGACCCTCTCTGCGATCTGTATGGAGGTGGTCATGATATCCACGGCAATGTTGCATGGCGACAACAACCCAACGCTCGGGCGGGACGCTATTTTTGCCGTAGTCATGATTGCGCTCAATGGCTTGGTAGGGCTGTCGCTGCTGCTAGGCGGCTTACGTTATCGCGAACAGTATTACAATTTCCTGGGTGTGAACTCGTATCTCAATGTGATCATGACATTGGCGGTGCTGGGTTTAGTCTTTCCCAATTTCACCACTTCCAGAAGTGGTCCATATTTTTCTACGGAACAGGAAGTCTTTCTCATTGTGGTGGCACTCCTGCTTTACGCGATTTTCCTGCTCATCGAGACCGTGCGACACCGCCGCTATTTCATGGAATCAGAGGACGTTGTGGCGCCGGCGAAGTCTGCTCATCATTCTCATCATTCATTGCAGGTGCGCTCAACCGCTTTTCATGCGGCGTTGCTGCTCGTCTACCTGATAACGGTTATTTTGTTGGCGGAAAAATTCGCTATCCCGTTGGACAACGGTATTGAAAAATTTCGTATGCCACAGGCACTTGGCGGCGCGATCATTGCAGCCTTAGTGCTCTCTCCAGAAGGCTTAGGCGCGGTCCGCGCCAGCCTGGACAATCAGCTGCAGCGTTCAATGAACATTCTGTTTGGTTCCGTGCTCGCGACAATCGGACTAACAATTCCGGCCGTGCTAACTATTGGACTGATCACGAAGCGACCTGTCACGCTCGGCGTGGAAGGCGCCAATCTTCCGCTGCTGCTGCTGACGCTGGCCGTGAGCGTCGTTACGTTTACAAGCAGGAAGACAAATGTTTTGCAGGGTTGCATCCACTTGTTGTTGTTCGCTGTGTTTGTGCTTTTGATTTTCGTGCCGTGAGTTTTCAGAAGATTGCGCTCCACTCGCGCCCTTCAAATCGTTCTCTTGCCCGGAGCGGAAACTCAGGACCAGGTCATCGAGTCTGGCGATTCCCTCCGGTGCTTGAAACTTTCACCCGATGTGACTACAGTGACCACATGACAACAACGCTTCGTGAGGCGAAAGCCAGATTTTCAGAAATGGTGAAACGCGCCAGCCGCGGCGAAGAAGTCGTGATTACTGTGCATGGCAAGGAAACCGCAAAGCTCGTCGCGGTGCCGAAGCGCGCGAAAAAACGCAATAAGGAAAAATGGTTAGCCGAACTGGATGAACTGCGCCGTAAACACAGCACGGGCAAAATCGGCATAAGCGCCCAAGAGATCCAAGATTGGGATCGGGAAAATCGTTTCTGAGTCAATGCGCTTCTGGGACACCTCGGCGCTCATCAAGCTTTACGTCAACGAACGAGATTCCACCAAATTTAGGCGGTTCGCCGCTGATCCAGAGGTCCCCTTGATTTCAAGTTTCACTATCTCTGAAGTGCATTGTGCATTTTGGCGAAAAGAAATCTCGGGAGCTGTGAGGCACGGTAGGGCCGAAATCCTGTTTCAAAATTTCCTGCGGCAAATCGAGTCCGGAGATTTGAAGCTGATTCTTTACGACTCCCGGGTGAAGAGCCGCGCGCTTGGGGTGGTGCGTCATTGTTACGGTGCACCAAGGCCGGTCATGATCCGCAGCCTCGACGCACTTCAGATTGCCAGCGCACTGGAGGGCGGAGCAACTGAAATCGTGTCGGCCGATTTGCGCATGCGCGGTTGTGGCATTCTTTTCGGACTGCGAGTACTGCCCGAGTAAATCATGAACAAATCCGACAAGATTTTCGTGGCCGGACATCGTGGAATGGTGGGCAGCGCAATCGTTCGATGGCTCGAAAGCGACGGGTTCAACAATCTGCTGACGCGCGATCATTCACAGCTTGATCTCGCCAACGAGTTTGCGGTCGCGAAATTTTTTGCCGAGGAACGGCCAACCATAGTCATTGTCGCGGCCGCAAGGGTCGGCGGAATTAAGGCGAACGACGATTTCCCGGTGGAATTTCTCCTCGAGAATTTGCAGATCCAGAACAACGTCATTCGCTCAGCTTATGAGAGCGGCGTGCACAAGCTGCTCTTTCTTGGAAGCTCCTGCATTTACCCGAAGTTTGCGCCGCAACCTATTCCTGAAACGGCGCTGCTAAGCGGGCCGCTTGAGCCGACCAATGAAGCCTACGCCGTTGCGAAGATTGCCGGCATCAAGCTTTGCCAGGCATTTTCCCGCGAGTACGGAGCCAATTTTATTTCAGCGATGCCCACGAATGTTTACGGGCCGAACGACAATTTCGATCTGGAAACATCCCACGTAATCGCTGCGCTCTTGCGTAAAGCGCACGAAGCTAAAATGCGGAATGACCAGAAGCTCGTCGTGTGGGGAACTGGGAAACCCCGCCGCGAATTTTTGCATGTGGACGATCTTGCTTCAGCGTGTCTTTTGCTCCTGGAGAAATATGACTCCCCGGAAATCATCAACGTCGGTTGCGGCGAGGACATTTCAATTCGCGAACTGGCGGAATTAGTCTGCGACGTCGTCGGGTTCGACGGTGAACTCGCCTGGGACGCCACCAAGCCGGATGGTACGCCGCGCAAACTTTTAGACGTGACCAGACTTTACGCTCTCGGCTGGAAGCCGGCGATCCCGCTGCGGGATGGAATTGCTCGGACGTATGAATGGTTCCGCGCCAATTGCGTGTAGTGATACTGATTTCATCCTAAGAGCGACGGTCGACTTATTCGACGGTGGAACTCATCTGCGGTTTGACCGCGAATCTTTCCGGCGTTGACTGCTTTTCAAGCGAGATGGAAAATTTGCGTGTTGGGGTTGTTGGAGTTGGTCATATCGGAAGCAATCATGCGCGACTGTATGCGGAGATTCCCTCCGCTCAGTTCACTGCAGTGTATGACGTGGATCCTATCGCGAACCGCACAATTGCGACCAAGTTCGGCGCGACGCCTGCCAGGTCTCTGGATGAATTTATTGCGATGATTGATGCAGCTTCCGTGGCAACGCCCACCAACACGCACTTTGAAGTTGCTCGGTCTCTCCTTGCGAAGGGCAAGCACGTGCTGGTCGAAAAGCCGATCACTGACAACACTGCGAATGCTGCCGAGCTGGCAGAGTTGGCCACGCGCAACGAACTGATCTTGCAGGTCGGCCACGTGGAGCGTTTCAATCCGGTCCTGGGCGCCCTCGAAAAACATCTGACGCATCCACGGTTCATCGAAGCGCATCGGCTCAGACCGTACTCCGAACGCGGCACCGACATCGGTGTCGTTCTCGATTTAATGATCCATGACCTGGAAGTTATTTTGCATTTCGTGCGCGCGCCTTTGTGGAGTATCGATGCGGTGGGCGTGCCCGTGCTTAGCCGGAGTGAAGACATCGCCAATGCGCGACTGCATTTCGAAGATGGATGTGTGGCAAATGTGACCGCGAGCCGCATCAGTCCCGAGCG
>DATASP010000281.1:0-4969 GCA_036269155.1 Candidatus Udaeobacter sp. | reverse complement strand
GGGCGCGATCCGCATGAGACCAAAGCGCAATCCGTCGGCTCCGTACTTGTCGATCAACTCGAGCGGATCAGGCGAATTGCCGAGCGACTTCGACATTTTGCGGCCCTGTTGGTCGCGAACAATGCTGGTGAAGAAAACGTGCTGAAACGGAATGTTGTCCTCAGTATTTCCGGATTTGCCCGGCTTGAACTCGAGGCCGGCGATAATCATGCGCGCCACCCAGAAGAAAATGATGTCCGCCGCAGTTACGAGCACACTGGTTGGATAAAATTTCTTTCGTGTCTCCTGATCCATCGTCTCGTACGCCCAGAGCCACGACGAAAACCACGTATCGAGTGTATCGGGATCTTGCATCCAGTTTTCCGGGTCGTTTGGAGGCGCAAGGCCAACGTAGATTTGGGATTTGGAACCTGGAGTTTGGGATTTCGCATACCACGCCGGTATGCGATGTCCCCACCATACTTGTCGGCTAATGCACCAATCGCGGATGTTCTCCAGCCACTGGGCGTACACCTTCTCCCAGTGCACTGGAAAAAAGCGGATAAGATGATCACGCACTACGGCGAGCGCCTCTTTCGTTTTTGGGTAACGCAGGAACCATTGCTCACTGATTCGCGGTTCGATTGGCACATCACTGCGATCGCTAAATCCAACATTGTTTTCATACGCCTCGGTTTTGGCCAGCGCTCCCCTCTCCTGCAATACCTCCGCAGCTTTGTCACGCGCTTCGAACCGTTCCAATCCATCCAGCTCCTGTTCTGTCGGGCAATTGATTCGACCGTCAGGGTGCAAAACATCGATGACCGGGAGGTTGTGCCGCTGACCGATCTCGAAATCGACGGCATCGTGAGCCGGCGTGACTTTCAGAACTCCAGTGCCGAATTCCGGATCAATCGCTTCATCGGCGATGATGGGAATTTTCTCACGCGCCAGGGGGCGCAATGCGTGTTTGCCTAAGAAATCGACGTATCGTTTGTCACCGGGATGGAAAGCCATCGCGGTATCGGCCATGATCGTTTCCGGCCTAGTGGTTGCGACTTCAAGAAAACGGCCCGGTTCTTCCGCGATTTCATATCGAACGAAATAGAGTTTTCCTTTTTGCGGCTTCGAAACCACCTCTTCATCCGAGACTGCGGTCTGTGCGACCGGGTCCCAATTGATCATTCGACGGCCGCGATAGATCAGCCTCTTGTCATAAAGTTCGACGAAAGCTCGTTGCACGGCAGCGGCATAAGCATCGTCAAGCGTGTAGCGTTGGCGCGACCAATCACATGAACAACCCAGCCGCTTGAGCTGTTCGATAATGATGCCGCCGTGTTTATCCTGCCATTCGAGAACACGTCGTAAAAATTCCTCGCGACCAAGATCGTGTCGCGTTTTGTTTTCAGTTCGGTGCAAATATTTCTCGACCGCAGTTTGCGTCCCAATCCCGGCATGATCCATTCCCGGCAGCCAAAGGACGTCAAAACCCTGCATTCGCGCGCGGCGGGCTAGAATATCCTGAATCGTGTCGTTGAGCACGTGGCCGAGCGTAAGCATCCCTGTGACATTGGGCGGCGGCATCACGATCGAGAACGCCGGTTTGGACGACTTCGCATCCGCAACGAAAGCCTGATCGTCGATCCATCGCTGATACCATTTCGGTTCAACTGCTTTCGGATCGTATCTCTTGGGAAGTTCAGCCATTGCGATCAATCATCCGAAACCCCAGCGCGTTTGCAAACGTCCGACGCACGGTTGCGACAGAGATCCTGCCTCTCCCTTGGTGAAGGCAGAGGATTGAGGTGAGGGATCGCTTACGCGCCGGAAGTCAACCCTCACCCTACCCTCTCCCTTTGAAATGGAGAGGCGCTGATAGTTGCAGCATGTCGCCACTGCGATGATTTTCCCGGCTGCATGAGCGACTCGCGACCGATCGGCGTTTTTGATTCCGGCATTGGCGGGCTCACCGTGGTTAAGGCGCTCCGTGATCAACTGCCAAACGAAACAATTGTGTACCTCGGCGACACGGCACGCGTTCCGTACGGCCCAAAGAGTCCCGAGACCGTGCAGCGCTACGCGTTGGAGCTGGCACATATGTTGATGCAAAAAAATGCCAAGGCACTGGTTGTGGCGTGTAACACAGTCTCGTCAGTCGCACTACCTCTGTTGACGAGGAAATTTTCCGTACCTGTGATCGGAGTGATCGAACCGGGAGCGCGAGCGGCATTGCAGGCAACGCGTAACCAGCATGTTGGCGTAATCGGAACACGGGCGACGATCCGCAGCGGCGCGTATGAAAAAGTCTTACGCGCGACCGACAACAACATGCGCGTAAGCAGTCGCGCGTGTCCGTTACTCGTCCCTTTGATTGAAGAAGGATTGCTCGACGACGAGGTAACCGATCGGGTGATTGTCCGTTATCTTGAGCCGCTCCTCGCGGACGGAATCGACACACTCGTTCTTGGCTGCACCCATTATCCGCTGCTCAGCCCCGCGATTGCACGCGCTCTCGGAGGCCAGATCACGCTCGTCGATTCCGCGCAAAACTGCGCGACCGCAGTGCAGGAAACGTTGGGTCGACATTCGCTGCTCTCGGAGGCCACCGAGCGTGGTGATCTGCACGTCGCCCTCACCGACGCTGCCGACAATTTCCTCAACGTGGCGCGCGGCGCGCTGCAGCTGAACTTTGGCGAGATCGAGCTGCAGCCTCTGCCCTAGGCACAGCGAGAAACGTCTTGATACGCTCCAGTTCAGCGTCGAGTTCGCGCTTGAAGAAGCGATCACGAGGTCGATGCGCTACAAAGCCAAACTCTGGGTTTAGTTGCCCGTCCTTTACGCGGAGATTACCCCATCCGATCACCCGATCGCCGTAAAGCAGCGGTAGCGCATAATAACCAAGTCGGCGTTTTGTGGCCGGAACGTAGGCTTCGAAACGGTACTGCCAGCCCCAGAACATTTCAAAGCGGTCGCGGTCCCACACCACGGGGTCAAATGGCGTCAACAAACGCACCGTATCCTGCAGTGCGCGATGCGCCGCATTCTCTTGCGGGGGCCAATACCAGTCGACGCCATCGACACGCGCATGCGCGAGCCGTTTTTTCGCCCGATCAAGTGCCTCCTTCAGCGCGCCTTGCCATTGTGGAACAGCAAAGCGCAGCCGACGGACCAGGTCTGCCAGGCACATACTCGGCAACGGCGCATAGATCTGAACAGCCGCATCAACGAGCCCGTCGAGCCGCGCGCGGCGCTCCGCTGCATCGGCCGGTGCCGGTCCGTGCTCGTGAACGGCGTAGATGCGGATTCCGCTCTCGCGTCGTACTATGCGCAGCATGCCGCGATAATGCATGGCCGCCAACAAATGGGTGGTTGCGCTGGACAAGCCGCCCCAATAATTCCTGACGCTGCCGTGAGAAAAATGATCATCCACTTGGCGCGGGTGTACCTCCCCGCGTTCCTTCACAAATTCCAACACGAGCTGCGCGAGTTTCTTGCGCGCGGCAGGCCAGGTTCGAGGTCCTTCGGCCGGCACATCGACGTCCGAGCGCGGATGCATCAACGCCTGAAGGGACTTCGTCATAAACCCGTACACGATGAAGAAGTCTTCCGTGATATCGAGCTTTGGGTACAGCCGTTCGAGGTCCCCAGCGTGGTAATTTTTTGCGCGATGGCGCAGTATCAGGTCTTGAGCCCGGGCGGGCGAACGGATCGGATCGGCTTGGACAAAACCTAAGCGATGCAAGGCGCCTTTTAGTGTAGTCGGCTTAAAAAGACTACGAGCAACGGCATATCGCTTTAAATGTTCCAGCGTAATCAGCATGGCGAACCGTTGCACAAACGGCGCACAATCGCAGTTAAGCGTGCAGCCAACACTAGCGAGAGGAGCGAGATGCTCGTACGCGCCGCTGATTAGCTCGTGCCGCTTTCGGCAAACGTTCGACAACTAACTCGTACGAGTGATCGATCATTCTCCGCAATTCGACAACCGGAATGCCGCCCTCAATTTCGACCGTGTTCCAATGTTTCTTGTTCATGTGATACCCAGGCCTGACCTGCTCGTACCGGTCCCGCAGGTCAAGCGCCAAATCTGGATCGCATTTCAAGTTTACAGTTGGCGGCAGTTCGTTGAGAGCTGCTAATGCGAACATCTTGCCGGCGACTTTGAATACGAGAACATCGGGCCCGAATGGCGTTCCCTCAGTTGCGCGCGGCTTGCTCAAACAGTACTCGCGGAACTGCGCGAGATCCATTACGCGATTCGTTCCCGTAAGATTGCCGGGAGATCTCTGATCGCGACGCGTTCCTGTTTCATGGAATCGCGATCGCGCAATGTGACTGTGTCGCGCAGCGCCGGATCTTTTTCACCGAGCGATTCGAAATCAACCGTCACTCCAAAGGGGGTTCCGATTTCGTCCTGGCGGCGATACCGGCGGCCGATCGCCCCGCTCTCATCGTAAAATACGTACATATGCGGACGGAGAAGATCGACAATCTCCTTTGCTTTTGCCACCAATGGCTCCTTGTTTTTCAAAAGCGGGAAGACCGCACACTTGATTGGCGCGATGCGCGGGTGGAATCGCAGGACAATCCGAGATTCCATTTTTCCTTTCTCGTCCGGCGCTTCGTCCTCCGAATACGCTTCGCAGATGAGTGCCAGCACAGTTCGATCGACACCGGCGCTCGGCTCGACTACGTGCGGAACGAATTTCTGTTTCGTCTCCTCGTCGAAATATTCGAGCGACTTTCCGCTGGCCTTCTGATGCTGCGATAAATCGTAATCGGTTCGGTAAGCGACGCCTTCGAGTTCCTGAGCGCCAAACGGGAAATCGTATTCAATGTCGTAGGTTCCCTTTGAATAAAACGCGCGCTCTTCGTCGGGAATTGTCTTAACATGCAACTTGTCGCGGGGGATGCCGATGTTCTCGTAAAACTTGAGCCGTTCCTCCTTCCAATATTCGAGCAATTCCATTCCTTGCTCGGGTCGGCAAAA
>DATASP010000280.1:0-3693 GCA_036269155.1 Candidatus Udaeobacter sp. | reverse complement strand
AACCCGTTTGCGTCGATCGATCAGAAAGGCGTTGGGCGCCTGATGGAAATAACGCGCGACCTCGGACGCAAGACCCGGCCAAACATCAAACTGGGGATTTGCGGCGAACACGGTGGCGAGCCCGCGAGCGTCAAGTTCTGTCACCGGCTGGGTTTGGATTACGTGAGTTGTAGCCCGTTCCGGATTCCAATTGCACGATTGGCAGCAGCCCAAGCTGCGCTCGAGAGTTAAACGCTTGGTCACATTTCAGGACATCGAAGCGGCGCGCAAACGCATAGCGGAGGCGGTTTATTATTCGCCTTCTCCACCCTCGATCCCACTGAGCGAAATCACCGGCATGAAAATTTTCTGCAAGCTGGATAACTTGCAGCGCACCGGAAGCTTCAAGGAACGCGGCGCGCGCAATGCGCTTGCACAACTGTCGCACGATCAACAGAAGCGCGGGGTCATCGCTGCTTCCGCAGGCAACCACGCTCAAGCACTCGCTTATCAGGGCAGCTTGCTCGGCATACCCGCAACGGTGGTGATGCCAAAGTTCGCGCCCCTCATAAAGGTCAGCACGTGCCAGCAACTCGGTGCAACTGTCATTCTGCACGGAGAAGGTTTCGGGGAAGCAAAGGCGCATGCACATGAAATCGCGGCGGAAAACGCCCTTGCCTATATCGACGGTTATGATGATCCCGCGATCATTGCTGGACAGGGAACGATGGGCCTCGAAATCGTTGAACAAGTTCCTGATGTTGACGCGGTGATTATTCCCGTGGGCGGAGCCGGTTTGCTCGCCGGCGTTTCGTTGGCAGTTAAAACCCTGCGGTCGGACACGAAAATTGTCGCCGTCGAGGCCGAGAACGTGGCGAGCTTCTCAGCTGCGCTTGAAGCGCGGAAACCGACAAAAATTACGATGCGTCCGACGCTCGCAGATGGACTTGCCATTCCGGAGGTTGGTGCGAATGCATTCCAAATTGCGCGACCGCTGGTGGATGTGACTGTCACGGTGACCGAAGAAGAGATCGCTCTGGCGATCCTTCGTCTGGTTGAATTAGAAAAGAGCGTCGTCGAAGGAGCCGCTGCGACCCCCCTTGCCGCGTGCATGTCGGGAAGATTAAAAGAACTCGCCGGGGAGCGAGTGGTTCTGTTGCTTTGCGGTGGGAACATCGACCCAAATGTTCTCAGCCGAGTAATTGAGCGCGGTTTGGTCGCGGACGGCAGGCTCGGCCGATTTACTGCCGTGATTAGCGATCGACCCGGCGGCCTGGCCGATCTGGCAACACAAATCGCTTCGACAGGAGCAAGCGTTAAGCAAATCGTGCACGACCGCGCGTTCGCGAGCCCGGATGTCTCAGCCGTGAACGTTCTTTGCACGGTCGAAACCCGCAATCATCAACACCTGGCTGAGCTACGCGCCCTGTTGAAAAGCCGAGGCGTGGAAATTCACGATGCCAAATAGATGGTCGGGCGCGACCCCTGGGCGCTCCGACAAACTTGAAGGGCGTCCCGCGCTCCGTAGTCTCTTTCAATGCAATTTCGCGAAGAAAAGATCGACTTGAATTCATTCGCGCGCCGCCATATTGGCCCGAACGAAGAAGAAGTGCGCGTCATGCTGCGCGAGCTCGGCTTCGAAGATCTCGATTCCCTCGTCCAAGCCGCTGTTCCACGAAATATCCAGCTGAATCGAGACCTGAACTTGCCGAAAGCGAAATCGGAGATGGACGCGCTGGCTGAGCTCCGCGCGATTTCCAGGAAAAATAAGGTCGCGCGGTCATTCATCGGCTGTGGCTATTCCGATTGCATTACGCCGCCGGTTATTCAGCGAAACATTCTGGAAAACCCAGGCTGGCACACCGCTTACACACCTTATCAGGCTGAACTCGCGCAAGGCCGACTCGAGGCCCTCCTCAACTTTCAAACGATGATCACCGACCTAACCGCGCTGGAGATCGCCAATGCTTCGCTGTTAGACGAAGCCACCGCCGCTGCCGAAGCAATGGCGCTTTGTCACGCCGTCGTTCCGAACCGCAAAACGTTCTTTGTGGCTGACAATTGCCACCCGCAAACGGTCGCCGTTGTGCAAACACGCGCGAAACCGCTCGGAATTGAAATCAAGATCGGCGATTACTCGCGTTTCAGATTCGACAACACGGTTTTCGGCGCCCTGATCCAATATCCCGCCACCGATGGCGCAATTTACGACTATACGGATTTCATAAACCAGGCGCATGACGCCGGGTCCCTTGTGGTGGTCGCAGCCGACATCCTGGCGCTGACATTATTGAAACCGCCCGGAGAATTTGGGGCCGATGTCGCGGTCGGTAATACACAACGCTTCGGCGTTCCTCTTGGCTTTGGCGGCCCGCACGCGGCATACTTCGCCACGCGCGATCAATACAAACGCCACATGCCTGGCCGGCTGGTGGGCGTTTCACATGACGCGGAAGGACAACCCGCTTATCGACTCGCCCTGCAAACGCGCGAGCAACACATCCGTCGCGACAAAGCGACGAGCAACATTTGCACCGCGCAGGTTCTTCTGGCTGTGATCGCGTCAATGTATGCGGTCTATCATGGCCCCCGTGGATTGCGCGCAATCGCCGAGCGAGTTCATCGCCTGACAAGTCAACTCGCGGATGGTCTGCGCACACTAGGCTTGAAAATCGCCCACGGAAATTTCTTCGACACAATTCGTGTTGAGGTCGATTCGAGCGAGATCATTTTGGAGCACGCCGAAAAAGCAGACTGCAATCTGCGTCCGCTCGGTCCGCGCGCAGTCGGCATTTCGCTCGACGAAACGACAACTCCACGCGACATCGAGCTATTGATGTCGGTCTTTCGCGGCACATTCGTGCGCGATTTTGCCGACGATGACTTGGGCGAACCGCCAATCCGCATTCCGCAATCTGCAATTCGCACTTCCGAATTGCTCGCCTACCCGGTCTTCAACACGCACGACACCGAGACGGAAATGCTGCGTTATCTCAAGAAGCTCGAATCACGAGACCTTTCACTGACTACTTCGATGATCCCGCTCGGTTCGTGCACGATGAAATTGAACGCTACAGCGGAAATGTTTCCGATTTCGTGGCCGGAAATTTCCAAGCTGCATCCGTTCGCGCCCACAGAACAAACAGCCGGTTATACGGAGATGTGCGAACAACTCGAAAACTGGCTTGCCGAAATTACCGGATTCCACGCGATTTCATTGCAACCGAATGCTGGATCGCAGGGCGAATACGCAGGCCTGCTGGCGATCCGCGAGTATCACGCTTCGCGCAACGAAGGGCACCGAAATGTTTGCCTCATCCCGACGTCCGCCCACGGCACGAACCCGGCGAGCGCAAACATGGCTGGGTTTAGGGTTGTCTCGGTGGCCTGTCTGAAAGATGGAGACATCGATCTTGCCGATTTGCGCGCCAAAGCCGAAGAGCACGCGCGCGATCTCGCCGCGCTGATGGTGACATATCCCTCAACGCATGGCGTCTTTGAACCTACGATTCGCGAAATTTGCGACATCGTGCACGCGCATGGAGGCCAGGTTTACATGGACGGCGCAAACATGAACGCTCAGGTCGGCCTTTGCCGACCCGGAGACTATGGCGCCGATGTTTGTCACTTAAATTTGCACAAAACATTCTGCATTCCGCACGGCGGCGGCGGCCCGGGTATCGGACCAATCGGAGTGGCCAAGCACCTCGCGCC
>DATASP010000279.1:0-4027 GCA_036269155.1 Candidatus Udaeobacter sp. | reverse complement strand
GATCGCGATCAGAAAACGAATCGCCACAAACGAAATTGGGGGGAGATCACGCAGGCCAATCTTGATGGCAAGCCACGTCGAGCTCCAAACCACGCAAAGCGTCAACCAAGCCAACGGCACACCCCATCCCTGTTTCGGACGCAAGCTGTGTTTCAGCCTTGCAATTTCCCGTTTCATTGCACGCGACCATCGCGTCTTCGCTACAATTCGTAAAGCGAACGCGCGCTAATGATGAAAGCCGATCAGAATTATTTTTACCCAGACGCTCCGTTAAGTTGCGCCCAAAACCGAGGGACACAAAGTCACGAGATTCTTCTTGCTGTGCCAGCAGCGGTCTGTTAAGCCTCCGTCTTCAATCTTAACGTCTATGAAACCACTGATCGAACTCACGCAAAATCTCTTTCACTGTGACGCCTCCCTGCTGGCGCAAGTCGAGTACTCATCCTCATCACAGGGCAAGGCCCCCGGCCCATTTTTTTGGATTTGCGAGGCGGTGTTCATCGTTTTGATGCTCGCCGCGATGTGGAAGATCTTTGTCAAAGCTGGCCAACCTGGCTGGGCTGCCATCATTCCAATTTATAACTGGATTGTCTGGTGCAAAATTGTTGGCCGCCCCGCCTGGTGGGTTTTGTTGCTACTAATTTGCTTCCCGATCTTCTTCATCATTCTCTCGATTGATCTGGCGAAAAGTTTCGGCAAAGGTGTAGGCTTCGCAGTTGGCCTTATCTTACTATCGATCGTATTTTTCCCTATCCTGGGATTTGGCAGCGCGACTTACCAAGGGCCGGCCGCTGCGCCAAAAGCGTAGATGCGACCGCTATCGGCTCTCCGGACGTCTACACTATCCAGTTCGGCTTGCGCTTCTCGTTAAAGGCGGCGATGCCCTCCCGAGCTTCAGCAGATTCGCGGGCTTCCATGTGATGCTTCAGTGCAAGATCGACATCTTGCTTCACTGAACGCCACCAGAGTTCGTCAATCAGCCGTTTCGTTTGCTTCACTGCAGCGGGCGCACCTTGCAGCACAGACTCGGCGAACTTCAGCGCTTCACTCATCAAGTCATCCTGAGCAACAACCCGATTTACCAGCCCGATCTCCCTGGCACGTTCGGCGTCAATTAACTCCGAACCTAACAACAGCTCGCGCATTTTTCGTTCGCCTATTTGCCGGCGCAGGAAAGTCATAACTAATCCTGCCACCAACCCGCGACGCACCTCAGGATATCCAATTTTGGTTCGCACCGCCGCCACGACGAAATCGCAGGCCGACATTATGCCCGCTCCACCTGCAACCGCCGCGCCATGGACTGCTGCGACTGTTACAAGGTGTGTCTGGCTGATGGTGATCAACGTATCCGCGACTGCCTCCGCGGTTGCGTGTGCCTTCGCCTGGTCAGCTGCTTCTTTTAAATCGAGACCAGTACAAAAAGCCGCGCCCGCACCTTGCAAGATTAGTATGCGAACAGATGGTTCTTTCGAAGCGACGTGGATCGCAGACATCAATTCGGTCAGCAACTCAATCGTGAGCGCGTTACGGCGCTCAGGCCTGTTGAGAGTTAGGACGGTTATTTGCGGTGTTCGTTTCTCGATAAGAAGGACGGGCATGTGATTGTGATTCGTTAAATTGCTAAATCGTTAACTCGGTAAATGAGCTAAACTTGGATGACCCCAGTATGAAAGCGAGCGTGCGGCGTTGGTCGCGAGACATATTCTAACAACCTGATCAAGACGTCGCGCGTTTCATGCGGCTGAATGATGGCATCCAGCCAGCCGCGAGCGGCGCCGTAGCGAATGTCAGTTTGCTCTTCATAGCTCTGCTTCACCCTTGCGCGAAGTTCCTCGAGCTCCTCCTGTGTGGCCTTTTTGTCACCGCGTTCGCGAGCCCGTGCGAGAATTGCAAAAACAGTGTCCGACGCTTGAGCAGCGCCCATCACGGCGTAGCGCGCAGTTGGCCACGCAACGATGAATCGCGGGTCGTACGCCTTACCGCACATCGCGTAATTCCCAGCGCCGAATGATCCACCCACGATAACGGTGATCTTCGGCACGACGGAATTACTGACGGCGTTCACCAGCTTCGCGCCACTGCGGATGATCCCACTCTGTTCCGCGTCACGCCCAACCATAAAACCGGTGACGTCCTGGAAAAAAATGATCGGCAAACCGGTCTGGTTACAGTCCATCACAAAGCGCGCCGCTTTATCAGCGCTATCCGAGTAAATGACGCCGCCCATTTGAATTCCTTCCTTCCTGGTCTTCACCTGCAACCGTTGGTTAGCAACAATTCCAACCGGGCGACCATTGATGCGGGCATACGCGGTCACAATCGTTTTGCCGTAGTCGGCCTTGTATTCATTCATTGAGCTCGCATCGATGATCGTGGCGAGCAGATCACGCACATCGTAATTTTTCTGCCCATCGAAGCTGATCAGCTCGTAAATCGTATCGGCATTTTTCGCCGGTTTCGGCGCGCCCGGCGCTCGCGCCCTACCAGGTACGTCTGCCTCCGGCAAAAGCGCCACAAGCGAGCGAATACGCTTCAGGCAGGATGGATCATCCTTTTCAAAAAAGTCCACTGTTCCGCTTATCTCCGCATGCATTTGCGCGCCGCCTAGTTCTTCCGCATCCACGATCTGACCAATGGCTGCTTTCACCAGAGAAGGCCCTGCGAGATAAAGGCCGCTACCTTTCGTCATCAAGGTCTTGTCGCAGAGGACCGGGAGGTAAGCCCCACCGGCAACGCAATTGCCCATAATCGCGGCAAACTGCGGAATCCCAGCCGCTGAAATGACGGAGTTATTGCGAAAGATTCGTCCGAAATCGTCTTCATCCGGGAAAATTTCGTCCTGCATTGGCAGGAACACGCCTGCGGAATCGACCAGGTAAATAATGGGCAACGAGCATTCGAATGCGATTCGCTGAGCGCGAATCACTTTCTTGGTCGTTTGCGGAAAGAACGCGCCGGCTTTCACGGTGGCGTCATTGGCAATAACCATGCACGGGACACCAGCCACGTTGCCGATCCCTGCAACCACCCCCGCCGCGGGAATCTTCCCCCATTCTTCGTACATCTTGTAAGCAGCCCACAGTCCGATCTCGAAAAATGCCGTGTCCTTATCCAACAAATGACTGAGCCGCTCGCGCACTGGCAGCCGACCCATCTTACGCTGGCGCTCATGCCCGGCTTTGCCTCCGCCTTCACGCAGCACGGCTTCCTCCTTGGCAATCGCTGCGCAGTGAGCGCGCAATACTTCACTAGTCGAGGATTCTGAGGATCGCGTCATAATGTGAAGCACGCTTAATCCGCGAAGCCGATTGAATCAAGCCGTCGCTAATCTCGCCACAAGTGAGCAGCGGCTTCGCAATCGCTGCAAGAACAAAGTGAGAAGCCTCAGCCATCCCAGGTTTGGTCCATCATGGCTTGTCCGCTTGTGCCATTGCTCAGGGAGAGATTGACGTGCCCTATCCCTTCGCGCCAGGAGCACGCGGCGACCGCAGATTCCAAGGCGTTCTTTTTTCAACTTTTCTTGTTGACACCGTATCTGCGTTTTTGGCAAAAGAGTCTTTCGGTCAGGTTTTTTGCTTAGGGCTGGCAAACCGAACATCCACCAGAATGGCTGGAAATGAATTCTCCAAGGAGCCGGCTTCACCCCGCAGGGGCGGGGCTAGGCGGGCCAAGGGAAATCAGAGAAGGCCAAAACAATTAGAAAAGGAAAAATTAAGCTCATGAAAACTCGCCTCAAAATATTCACAATGATCCTGTCCGTGCTTGCCTGCTGTGCGTTTTTGCCAACAACGCAAGCGCAATTACCTCCGGAGATACCCGGGAACCCCGACGGGTGCTATCCCGCGTTCACGACGGCGGAAGGGTGCAACGCGCTACATCAACTCTTCGGCGGCATAGGAAACACAGCAGTTGGTTGGTATTCCAACTTTTTGGCCGGTGACGCCAGCTTCAACACCGGTCTTGGTGCTGGAACGCTGGCCCTCACCAACGGTGCCGGGTCGAATGACAATACCGCACTTGGCAC
>DATASP010000278.1:0-4969 GCA_036269155.1 Candidatus Udaeobacter sp. | reverse complement strand
TGCAGATCTCAAGCGGTGCATCGCGGAAGAGCAAACTCCATTTGCCATCGCCATTACTGAGGACGGCGAGACACAGGAGTGGGACGAAGTTCGCTATGAGCAATTTCTCCGCGAAAGCGATGCGTTGACGGAACGATATGGACGGTTGCTGGAAAAATATAAAGACCATCCCGATAGCGAGCGGATCATCGCTCGCGAAATGGGATGGACGTGGCTCGAGGAGGCGCTCGATCAGCAGAAACAGGAAAAAGAGCAAGAGCAGGAGGATTTCGAAGCGAAGGTAAACAAAGAGAACGAAAATGCGTTTGACGAGGATATTGAAGATTGCGAATTGCCGCCGCCCGATCCGCTGCGCGAAGGAATTGATTGGGTGCGCGACGGGCGGGGTCGCATCTCGCATCCCATCCAGAAACGCGCCAATAACGCGCTACACCTATTGCTCGACGAGCTGGAGGCAGCGGGACATTTCCCCGAAGAAAAAGATGATCAGCTCGCCGATTTTGTGAGCGGTTTTATGACAGTGAGCGCAAAACTCGCGGGCGCGCTCGGTGGAATTGCGCGAGGCGATGATTTGTTTGAACCGGGCATGGTGATCGCACGGCTAAAACGTATTCTGGAGATTTTGAATCAGACCATCGCAGCCGCTGAGGCCATTAAGGACAAGCGATTTCTTGCGGCAGAGCGGTTTACCTACTATCGCGGCGAGCTTTTTGGGATCCGCGAAAGGATTTTGAAATTAATCACGCAGTTGCGAGCGCAGTGACCAATAAGTAGCGCACGCGTCCCCGCTTGCGAGACGCGCTTGTTAGCGCTGCGGCTACACGTCGATGAAGATTCGACTTTTTTGACCTTGATGCGGACGTTAACAACGCGCGCCACCAGCAAAGCAGCTGCTTAAATCATTCCAACAACACGCCAGGTTCAAAGAAAACGAACACTAATTGAAATCTTGATGGGAATCCCGGACGTAAGGATATTTCGACTCGTTACCGACCTCAGGCGGAAATTCCGGATAGCCGGCGTGAATGTATGGAATATCCGGCGGCAGAATGGGGTAATAGCTTCCCCGCCAAATTGGAAACGGAAACGTCAAAATCTCGATTAAACCAGCAATGTGGCGTGTCGCTGAGCGTCCCAGGCCGCGTACCACACCATAACTAGCCCCCGCGGAATTACCTTCTGTTTGGTTGACCTGATTAACCGTCACAAAAAAGTCAGTCGGAGCCCAGACAAAATTCGAAATACCGCGACCGAGCTTGCGCGTTGGCCCATAATCATTCGAAGGCGGATCTTGAATATCGGCCAAGGCTCCACTGGCAATGCCAGCGATGGCTGCGAGGGAAAGGAAGGTTTTCATAAGCACTCCAAATCAGTTAAATAATTCCGAGCATCGAAAGCAACACTTTATTTTTGGCGTCCGGCTGCAGCAAGGTTCTGCGTCTTCAGCATCGAAATACCTATGGTGACTGCGAGTATGAGTATGATGATCCCCAGTGAAAGGGTCCTCGGTATGGGCAAATAATCCGCGACAATCATTTTGATGCCCACAAAAGCGAGCACGAAAGCCAGGCCCGTTCGCAGGTAAATGAAACGATCCATCAAACCGGCCAGCAGAAAATAAAGCGACCGCAACCCGAGAATTGCGCAGATATTGGAAGTGTAGACAATGAACGGGTCGCGCGTAATTGCGAAGATCGCGGGAATCGAGTCGACCGCGAAGATCAGGTCTGTGACCTCGATCACGATCATGGTCAGAGCGAGCGGGGTAAACATCCAGCGGCCATCGATGCGCACGTGAAAATGTTCGGCGTGGAATTCGCGCGTAATCGGAAGGATCCGACGGCACGTCCGCAATACCCAACCCTCTGTGAAATCGCGAGCTGGATGCGTTTTAAAAAACATGCGGGCTGCGGTGATAAGCAAAAAGAGACCGAAAAGATACAGAACGAAATGAAAGCGTTGCACCAGCGCGATACCGCACCAAATCATGGCCCCGCGCATGACGAGTGCTCCAACAATTCCCCAGACCAAAACGCGGCGTTGTGCGAGCGGAGGAACGCGAAAATGCGCGAAAATCAACACAAACACAAAAATATTATCCATGCTCAGCGAATACTCGATGAGATACCCTGTAAGAAAATCGAGGGCGTGATGTGGTCCTTTGATGCGCCAGACAAGGGCGTTAAATGCAAGCGATACGATGACCCAGATCGCCGTCCGATGAAACGCAGCACGTATGCTTAGTTCCCGACCACGGCGCTTGAAAGTGGCGAGGTCGATTCCGATTGCAACGAAGACGCCAATGTGAAACGCAATCCAGAACCAGATGCTCGTCGTCACGGCGGGCAGGTTTTCATGCCGCGAGGCGCGCGGCAATCGCAAATTGCGCTAAAGGCCCACGCGGCCTATACGTCACATAGGACTTGTAGGTCCGATTAATGGACGCCGAACTAGAAAAGCTTGTCGAATCTGGAAAGCTCACCTCCAAAGCCGCCGGGCAACTGGAAAAACTAAGGCCGGGCACATTCTGTCTCCATAAAAGTTGGGGATTCGGCCGCGTACGCGAATGGAACCTGCTCCTCAATCAGATTGAAATCGATTTCACCAGCAAAAAGTCCCATGCCATGCAGGTTCAGTACGCGGCGGAGAATCTTAAGCCTCTAGCCGCTGAGCATTTTCTTGCCCGCAAGGCGACGGACCTCGCCGGGATTAGGAATCTGGCAAGGGAGGACCCCGTCGCAGTGGTCCGAAATATTGTGGAAAGTTTGGACGGCAAAGCTACCACCCAGCAGATTGGTGAATGGCTGATAGGCGATGTCTTCACTGAGGCGGAATGGAAGCGCTGGTGGGAATCAACCAAGAAGGCCCTGAAGGCAAGCGGCGCTTTTTCTATCCCCGCAAAAAAAACCGAGCCGATCCAAATTCGCGGCGAAGGCGTATCGCACGCTGAGGAGCTGATCGCTGCTTTCAACAAAGCGCGACAGCCAAAAGAGCAAATCGCGGCCTTCGAGCAGATCATAAAATTTCACGAGCAATTCAAGGAGCCTGAAAAACAGCTTCAACTCATCCTTGTCGCCATCGAGAACACGGCAGTGCGCAACCAGAAAATGCATCCTGAGCTCGCGTTCGAGTTCATCATTGCGCGGGACGAATTGCTTGGACGCGTTCCGTTCCTGCACACGACCCATATCGGTTTGACCCTTTCAAAGCTAATTCTCGAGGAAGAAAAACGTTTAACATCAATCCTGCCCAAATTGCCGGCTGCAAAAGAGAAGAAAATCTTGCAAGCGTTGCCGTCCGCGCTTGGTCCGCACTGGACGGAGCGCGCCTTAAACTGGATGCAGGGCAGTCACGGCCGCATGGTCGCACAAATTCCGCGCCTCTTAAGCGAAGCGGGCCAGCATGCCGAGCTTCGGACAGTGCTGGAACGAGGCATTCGCGAACATTCCGCCACGAGCGAAATGCTCGCCTGGTTATGTAGTGAACGGGAAAGCTGGCGTGAGCTCATTACGCCAGATTTATTCAGTGCAATTTTGTCTGCGCTGGAACGCGAACAGCACAACGCTCCCAGTCGCGCCAGCAAGTTACAGCGTGCCCTGGTCGACGACCGCCAATTGCTTGGCGAAATTTTTACAAACGCAGATGTCGGTCTCGCGCGCGATGCGATGCGGCGGCTCCAGTTGAGCCCGCTCTTTGACGAGTTGACGAAACGCTCCTTATTGGCGCGGATCGTGAAAGTCTATCCAGAATTGGAAAGCGTGATCACAGGCGCGCAACCACAGGAAAAGGCTGCCCCACTTGTCGTTTCCTGGAGCAGCTTGGAAAAACGCGAGGCCGAATACGAAGAGCTCGTCAAAACAAAAATTCCAGAGAACACCAGGGAGATCGCGCTCGCCAGGTCGTATGGCGATCTGAGCGAGAATTTTGAATTTAAAGCGGCCAAGCAAATGCAAAGCGTCCTCATGCGGCGCAAGGCAGAGCTCGAACAAATGCTGCACAACGCGCGCGGGACTTCCTTTGAGAATCCCGACACGTCGCGCGTTTCCATCGGAACAATCGTGACACTGCGCAACTCGGAGACAAACAAGGAAGAAACGTACACGATCCTCGGCGCATGGGACGGTAATCCCGATCGCCACATCATTTCGTATCAGACAGCGATTGGACAGGCGCTGCTCGGTCGCGAAGTCGGCCAAACCGTCTCTCTGAACAAAGACGACGACGGCACTCAATTTACAATCACTTCAATCCAAGCCGCGCCGCCGGACCGGGCCCCTGCAACAAATCTTCCGGACGAATCTGCCGTTGAAGCAGCGGTGGCTGACTAATCCGCAATAAATCTGGCAGAGCGTCCGCGTCGCGTGCTAATGCAGTCCGGCTCAGACCGATCACGCCTTCGCGAGCGCCGCTTTTCTTTTGGCGATATTGACCGCCGATCGAGAAAGCCAGCGTCCACGGCGATTAAATCAGTAATTCGTAGGAGAGAATGCTCAAGCAGTAGATTGCCGCCGTTTCTACTCGCAGAATGATTGGCCCCAGCGTGATCGGCTGGCAACCATGGCGCCGCGCGAGCGAAAGTTCTGCGGGCGTAAAATCGCCTTCGGGCCCAATAAGCATCAGCACGCTACGAGGGCGGAGTTCATGTTCTCTCGAATAATCTGCCAGGATCTTCTTGAGGTGTTGCGCGTCAGGCTGGAGCGATCCGATCAGTCGAAGATCGAATGATCCCTCCGAAGCCAAAGAAAATAATTCTGCCAATTTTCTCGGCGTATGTACACGCGGCAGCCAGTTTTGACCGCATTGCTTGGCCGCTTCAATCGCGACCTGTCGCCATTTCGACTGCTTCTGCGCAGCGCTTTCGGAATCGACCTGCACAATCGTGCGGTCGGAAATGATCGGTGCAATTTCGGTTGTCCCGATCTCGACCGCCTTTTGCACGATCAGCTCCATGTTTTTCCCTTTTGGAACG
>DATASP010000277.1:0-8017 GCA_036269155.1 Candidatus Udaeobacter sp. | reverse complement strand
CATTCCTCCTGCGAGGATGGCACTCAGCCGGGCACTATAAAACCAGGCCGCAGAATTGATCGCGACCAAGAGAAGAATCAACCCCCCTTGTCCGAGCAGGCTTGCACCAGCGAGAAACAGCGCGCAGGGCGGCGGATACATGAAATCGTACTTCCCAGAGCGAAAGAAATAAATTTCATGGCCTGCGATGACATGCTGGCTGGTTTCGTACCAAAGTGTGTAATCAAAGAGAGTGCGGCCCCGGAAGTAACGCAGAAGCGGAAGAGCAGAAAACACAATCGCCGTTACGACAAACATGACGAGTAATGCGCGAAATCCGGCGGGACTGTTGACCCGGCGACTCAAGCTCGACCACCACGAAACCGCTGACGAGTCACCTCTGTCATGTTGAGCGGAGCGAAACATCTCTGATTATTGCTGGTAGTCGACCTGAGAAAGCACTGAGGTTCTTCGCTTCGCTCAGAATGACAGGGACGACGCTGTTGGTTTCGATGTCACTGAACGTTGTCTACCCCGGGTCATTTTGGCAGGCGATCGGAGGAGGCGCCTTGTGCCAATGCGTGCTTTGCTCGTATGCATGCGCGATTTGCAAAATACGTGCTTCATCCAGCGGCTTACCTAACAATTGCAACCCGATCGGCAGGCGTTGTCCATCCATGTCGGCAAAACCGCACGGCACGCTGATTCCGCAGATTCCCGCGAGGTTAGCTGCGATGGTGAAAATATCGGCAAGATACATTTGCAAAGGATCGGCGACGCGTTCACCCAACTTGAACGCTGGCACTGGCGAGGTCGGCGAAACCAGTGCGTCAACTTTTTCGAAAGCTCTGGCGAAATCCTGGCGAATCAGCTCACGCACTTTTTGCGCGTGCAAATAATAAGCGTCGTAATAACCGGAGCTCAAAACATAAGTGCCGAGGATGATGCGCCGTTTTACTTCCTGCCCGAAGCCTTCTCCACGAGTGCGGCCATAAAGATCGGGGATGTCTTTCGGATTTTCCGCTCTATATCCATAACGGACGCCATCAAATCGGGCGAGGTTGGTAGAAGCCTCGGCCGTGGCCACAATGTAATAGACCGCAATCGCGTATTCAGTAGTTGGCAACGAGATTTCAATTATTTCCGCCCCCAACGAATTCATCTGTTTCACCGCGGTATCGATTGCAGTTTTGACCTGTGGATCAATCCCTTCGATCAGATATTCCTTTGGCAAGCCCAACCGAACTCCGCGCAAATCTTCTCCCAGCCTCGCGGCATAGTCAGGCACCGGCTCATTCAGAGAACTGGAGTCTTGTGGATCATGACCCGCAATCGCGTTCATGATCAGGGCGGCGTCGTTAACGGTTTTCGTCAACGGCCCGATTTGATCGAGTGATGAAGCAAACGCGACCAGACCGAATCGCGAAACCCGCCCGTAAGTCGGCTTAAAGCCAACAACACCTGAAAGCGCAGCCGGTTGCCGAATCGAGCCACCAGTATCCGATCCCAGCGCACCGAAAGCTGCGTCCGCGGCAACTGCGGCGGCCGAACCGCCACTGGATCCACCAGGGACGCGCGACAAGTCCCACGGATTGCGCGTCAATTTCATGGAAGAATTTTCGGTGGATGAGCCCATTGCGAACTCGTCCAGGTTGGTTTTGCCAAATGGAATCGCACCCGCTCCGCGCAATCTTCGAATTACGGTGGCATCATAGGTGGCTTGATAATTTTGCAAAATCTTCGATGCACAAGTGCAGGGCTGACCCATGACGTTGATGATGTCTTTGATTGCAAGCGGCACGCCGCCGAGCGGAAGATCGACGTTCGACTTCTCCGCCTCTCGAGCAGCAGCCTCCGTGTCGAGCGACAGATAAGCGCCGATTTTTGGATCAACGGTTTCAATGCGAGCTTGGAGCGCATCGATCACCTGCCGGGCGGAAACTTCGCGGCGACGCAACAACGACTGCAGATCGGCGATGTTCAGCGCCGGCAGATCTTTCTGCGTCATTCGACGACTTTCGGGACGATAAAAAGGCCGTTCGCCTGTCGGGGCGCATTGCCTAGCGCTTCCACCGCTGTGAACCAGTCACGCGGCGCGTCCTCGCGAAAGACATTATAAATTGGAAGGGCGTGCGCCGCCGCTTCCACATGGCTTACGTCGGCTTGATGAAGCTTTTCGACGTACTTGAGCACGTCGCTCAGTTGCTTCTGAAAAACTTTGGTTTCGGCGTCCGTTAGATTTATCCGCGCGAGCCTGGCAACGTACGCGACATCAAGGTCGGAGTTCCTGGCCATGATTGTCGCTCAAGAATGCAGATGGCTGATAAGCCACATCACAGCGGCCGCCAGCGCCATCAAAAGAAATAGGAAAATTACCCGGCCTTCCCGTCGCACTTTGCGCAGCGAACGAGGCCTTCGCGTGCTGCGGCCGGCATCGATGGCATGGCCACCATCCATTGCTAGCGAGACATGGAATCGCTTCTCGGGATTGTTGCCTTTTGCGTCGTATTTCCGGGTTTGCGCTGGAGACTTGTCCGGGGTCGCCCGCCCCTTTGTGACCATGCGCTCGAGTTTGTCGAGCTTCTCACGCAACTCCGCTTCCTGGCGTGTTATTTCTTGTTGCCTGTAGCGAAGCGGCGTGTTCGATCTGCGCGAACGACGAAACATCCCCATCACCGGCTCGCCATCCAAAAGAAAAGCGCAAGCGCAATAGCGCCAAAAATAATTAGCGGCAAGGTGAGAGCGACGCCAATCTGCAACCACTGAGCAAACGAACGCCCGCTGCTGCTTTCATACGTTTCTGATGCGACGTCAGGCAATGCGACCTCGCCAGGTGTTGCGCCCGCTGCTTGTAACCGGCTGCTTTGCTCGCCGTACTCGGTCCGCGCGTCATCCACCGTGCTCAAAGCCCGGCTCAACTCCTTGTGCAAATCTGCGGGGTTCCAGCTTCTGGGATCGATCGCTTCAACCAATTCCAAATGTTGAGAGAAACTCTCCCGAGTCGCCCGGATTTGCTCCAGTCGATTTTGCGCACTGTACGCTTCTCGCTCGAGCACAACGAGAGCGCGCGTCAATTTATCGGCCATTTCCGTCCGACCATTCTCCAGTTCGTCCTGGCGTCGGCTTAGTTCTTCCAATTCACGCTTCTGTTTTTCGATCTGCTCCTGCTGGCGCTTGAGCTGGAGCAGTTGCTCCTGCGCCTTTTGCACCTGTGAATCCAGATGCTCAGCAGAAATTGCTTCGTCCCGGCTCAGCTCGAGCATTTGTTCAATCGGTCGAATTTTTTCTGCCATGATTAAATCGAGACCCCCGTCCGGGCTCGCCGTAGCGCATATTAAATGGCTGACTCGAGAATTCCAGATATTTCCGTCAATAAACGCGCGAAAATTTTTTGCGCAGCGAGCAGATTGGACAGCGACGCGGTCTTGGAAGGTGGGCATCGGAAGTCAGGCATCTTGCCTGATCTGGCAGTTGGGGTTCCAGCCCGACGTGATTTCGCCGAGCAAGATGCTCGTCAGCCGAGTGAAGCTGGCAGCTTCACTTCCGAGCTTTTGCCTCAGCGCCCCGGCATCATCTCGAGAAGAAAACCTCTGAGATATTCGGTTTCAGGAATTGTCGGGAGAATAGGATGATCACGCGCCTGCTCGAACCGGCGCACGCGTCTCGCGGAACGCCGGGCATCTACAAGCGCGTCGGCGATTGTGTCGGATAATGCTGCATCGCTCACGTGGTGCGAGCATGAAAAGGTCGCCAGCAAACCGTCTTTCGACAGCAGCTTGAACGCGCGCATGTGCAATTCCCGATAACCGCGCAACGCATCGCGCAATCCGCTCTTTGTCCTGGTAAACGAAGGCGGATCGAGAACAATCAGGTCGTACTGTGCCTCCGCTTTTTCAGCGGCGCGAAGGAATTGAAAGACATCCTGCTCGATCCATTGCGCCTTCAGTTCATTATGGGCCGCGTTTCGTTTCGCAGTGCCAATGTTCTCGCGATTTTCTTCAACGGCGGTCACATCCACTGCGCCTGCCCGCGCACACGTCAACGCAAACGCTCCCTGGTTTGCAAAGCAATCCAGGACGCGCCGGTCGCGGGCGTATCCCGCGACGATTCCGTAATTATATCTCTGGTCGAGATAGAAACCGGTCTTTTGACCGTGCAACAGATCGATCTCGAACTTTACGCCTTCGATTTCGATCGCTGTTTGCGAATGAGTTCCGCGCAAAATGCCTCTACGCAACTCCAATCCCTCCGCGTTGCGGATTGGCGCGTCGTTTCGTTCGATGATGACGACATCGCCGAACAGATCGACGATTGCAGACGCGATCGAATCCTTTCGGAGATCCATGGCACACGTGACAGTCTGCAAAACGAAATGATCGCCGTAGCGATCGATGATGACGCCGGGCAGACCGTCACTCTCGCTCCACACAACGCGACGCAGCTTTGGATCTACCGTCCGGCGGTCGCGATACTCGGAAGCCTGCGCGATTCGGCGCCTAAAGAAATCGGGATCCAAATCCTGACGGCGCCGCGAGAAACGACGCGCCGTGATTTGTGATTCCGAATTGTAAATGGCGCTCCCAATTAAACGGTCCCTGCCGTCCTTGAGTGAAATCACATCGCCATCCGTTGGACTGCCAAAAATCTTGAGAACTTCACTGGAAAATACCCAATCATGTCCGTGCAAAATTCGCGCACGCGGTTTGACAACAATTCCGGCCATAAATGGAAATCAACGTCCAATACCCCACTCGCCTTCGCAACGCTTCCGCGTATCCAACCGCCCGACTGTCTTTCCGAGCCCTTCGACTTCGCTGAGGGCAGGCTCCGGCGAGGAATCTCTCGAAATTAAATCCAGAGATGTCTCGACTTCGCTCGACATGACAAAACAGTAAGCGAGTTGAAAGTTGGATGCTAAACGTTGAGCGTTGGCCCATGCAAATCGCTACACAATCCTCTGTTGACCTGCCGGGAATCAAAAAACTCCGCAGCGGCAAGGTGCGCGAAGTCTTCGATCTCGGGGAGACGCTGCTCTTCGTCGTCACGGATCGCATCTCTGCTTTCGACGTGATCCTAACTGACCCCATCCCGCACAAGGGCGCGGTGCTCAACCAAATTTCCGCGTTCTGGTTCAAGCGATTCGACGATATTCAGAATCACCTCGTCACGGCGGATTTCGAAGGATTTCCAAAGAGTTTGCAGAGGTTTCGCGAGCAGCTTGCCGGACGCTCAATGATCGTAAAGAAAACGAAACCGCTGGCGGTCGAATGCGTCGTGCGCGGTTATCTGGCGGGTTCCGGTTGGAAAGAATATCAGCAATCGCAGAGCGTTTGCGGAATCAAGCTTCCCGCCGGGCTAAAGCTCGCATCGCAATTGCCAGAACCAATCTTTACCCCGGCGACGAAAGCAGAAGAAGGTCATGATGAGAACATCGACATGAAGCGATGCGTTCAGATTCTTGGTGAAGAAGTCGCAAACCGCGTGAAGACGCTAAGCCTGGAAATTTATTCGCGCGGCCGCGATCACGCCGATCAGCAGGGAATCATCGTTGCGGATACCAAATTCGAGTTTGGCATTGTTGATGGAGATTTGCTCTTGATTGACGAATGCCTCACGCCGGATTCTTCTCGCTTCTGGCCAAAGGACCAATATGCCGTCGGACAGAGCCCACCGAGTTTCGACAAACAATTCGTGCGCGATTATCTGGAGACGCTCGATTGGGACAAGACTCCGCCGGCCCCGCGCTTGCCGAAGGAGGTTATCGAAAAAACCTCCGCGAAATATCTGGAAGCATTTCGCCAACTGACGGGGAGCGACATCGCAAACGCCTGAACCCATCGCATTGATAGCGCTGTCATGTTGAGCGGAGCGAAACATCTCTGGTTTGTTTCTGTCCTGGCAGTTGATCCAAAATTGATCCGAGATTCTTCTCCCGCGACTGCGGGATCAGAATGACATTATGACTCAGCCTGACATCTTGTTTATCATGACCGACCAGCAGCGGTTCGATACGATCGCTGCACTCGGCAACTCGCATATTTACACGCCGAACCTCGATCGCCTGGTGAGAAGGGGAATCACCTTTTCGAATGCATACGCCACGTGTCCGGTCTGCGTCGCCGCTCGTTACACGATCCGGACGGGATGTGAGCCGCCGACCACGCGCGTCTTTAGTAACGCAAAAGCGGATCCGGTGGCCGATCAAGCGCTGGAAATGGAAGCGCGCTGCGGATCGTATCTGGCACGGACGATGTTGCGACTTGGGTACCGAACTTTTGGAATCGGAAAATTTCACACGACTCCGTGGAACGAAGATCTCGGTTACGAAACGTTATGGCGCTGCGAAGAGACTTACCATCCGCCAAAACGCGAAGGCGATGACTACGGATCATGGCTAGCAGAGGAGCACCCAGAGTTCGACTTCCTGGAGCAGCCTATGGGTGAGCGCAGCGAGATGTACTACCTTCCCCAGCGCAGCCCGCTTCCAGCCGAACTAGGAGGCGAATGGTGGATTGCCGATCGCGTGATAGAGGAGATCGCAAAGTCAGGTGATTCGCGCCCGTTTTTCGGATTCGTCTCGTTCGTAGGTCCCCATCCGCCGTTGGCTCCGCCTATTCCGTTCAATCGAATGTACAATCCGGATCGAATGCCAGAGCTGGTTCTCGGCAAGGTGGAAGAAGATCAGCTGGATGAAGAAATCCCTTACATGCGATATGCCGTCTGGGCAGATGCCATCAATCCAGAGCTGGCCAAAATTGTGAAGGCTCGATATTACGGCGAGATCACTTACCTAGATCATTGCCTTGGCAGAATCCTTAATGCAATCGAACGACGACCGAATTCGGACAACGTTCTAATCTGTTTTTTCTCCGATCACGGCGATCTTTTGGGTGATCATCACGGGTGGCAGAAACAAAATTTCTTTGAGCCGGCCTGCCGTTTCCCTTTGCTTCTCAGTTGGCCTGCAACGTTGCCCACTGGAACGGTCCGAAGTGAGCTGATTAGTCTGGCCGATCTTTTCGGCATTGCGACCGGGGCCGCAGGTGCATGCGAGATGCGGCAAGGAATAGACGTGCTTAAAATGCTGCGAGGCGAATGCGCGCCGCGCGAACATCTCGTCGGAATGGTCGAAATTCCTGGCTCGCAGGACTTCAAGGTGATGGTGTTAACCAAAGAGTGGAAATACATCTTCATGGCTAACGGCGGCCGTGAACAACTCTTCAACCGGAGAGGCGACCCCAATGAGCTGTCGAACTGCGTCAGCTCGTCTTCTGCAATTAGGAATGATCTTTATGCTCTGGGCGTACAAGCATGCCGCGTTCCGGGCGCGAAGGACGCGCTCGACGGCGATAAACTTCGCGCATTTCCTTTTCGCGAACGGCCCAGGACGCGCATCTATCAATTTGACCGTTCGCGCGGCGTGTTTGGATTTCCCGAGAAACCAGAGGACGCGCTGCACGGCTTCGACCCCACCACCCTGAAACAATTGAAGTGATATGGAGAGTTCTTCGGATGATCGGGAAGATCTTGGCGCTGGCCTGAAGCCGGGCGACTCCCATTATCGCGCGTACGTCGGCCCTCCGGAGGATTACGATTTGATCGCGGCGATGACGTTCAACCTTCTGACCACGCTTGGTCTGCGCCAGCATCATTCATTGCTCGACGTCGGCTGCGGGTCGCTCCGGATCGGGCGCTTGCTGATTCCCTACCTGAATCGAGGAAAATACTTCGGCTTGGAGCCGCATCAATGGCTGGTCGAGGCGGGAATTAGACACGAACTCGGCGAAGAAGTAGTGCAAATCAAACGACCAACGTTCTTCTTCACCGATTCACCCGAGGCGCTTACGCAGAAAAGGATCTTCTTCGATTTCGCATTGGCTCAATCGATCTTCAGCCATTGTGGACTCGATCTGATTAGAGGTTGGTTGTCCGCAATTTCGCGTTCACTGGCCAGAGATGGAGCTCTGGTTGCGACGTTTTTGCCTGACGAGAAGGACTCGGCAAAGACGGGCTGGGTCTACCCCGAATGTGTGAAATA
>DATASP010000276.1:0-6317 GCA_036269155.1 Candidatus Udaeobacter sp. | reverse complement strand
AGCGACATCGCGCGAGCTATAGGGGAGGCGGTATAATACCGCCCTTCCTTTGTCCGCCAACCGCGGCACGCAGTCGGCTTGTCTGCCGGTTAGCAAACAGAGACGATATGACGCTGCCCTACTACTCTGCGAGTTCATCTGCAGGTTGCGGTTCGCGTTTGGGCTCTTCGCCGCTCGGCAATCGCCATGGGCGTTGTTGACGAAAAGGTAACGCGAGAAGTTTTCCAAGTGTAAGTTCGTGTTCCTCGCGATAAGCGGCGACACCGATCGTAATGGCGTCCTGCGGCACGTCCCGGCGCAACGTGCGGTGAAATTTGTCCCACCAGCAAAAAATCGTGCCCCAATTGGAATTGGTCTCACGCTGCACGATCGAATGATGAATGCCGTGCATACGCGGCGTGACAATGATGAGATTCAAAATTCGTTCGAGCTTTATTGGCAGACGCCAGTTGGAATGGTGAAAGAGCGTCGCAGCCTCGAGTGTGATGAAGAACACGAGTAACATTATCGGGGCGATCCCGAAGACCGCGACCGCAACCGAAAGAAATCCAACCGAAAAAATCATTTCGCCGAAATGGAATCGCGCGGCAGTGCTCACATCGAGATCGAGATCGGTGTGATGCACGTTATGAAAACGCCAGAAGACCGGCACCATGTGATTGGCCCAATGCCACCACCAATATGCGTAATCCAAAAACAGAAATGTGGCTATCACAGCCGCCCAACCCGGAAGACCAAGCCAGTTTAATAAGCCGATGTGCTGCTCTTGCGCCCAGATGGCTACCGCAATTGGAATTGGCAACATGGCTAGACGAACGATGGCGAACCCTGGAATCGAGAGGACGAAGTTGCGCACGAGGCGATGCAGCACGCTAAAATGTTGACGTCGCAGAGGAAATCGCCATTGCAGCAAGAGCAGCGCAACGAATACGCAGGCCAGCAGCGGCCTGCCGACGTAATCCATCAAAGGAATTTTTGGCACAATCTGGCACCTCCGGCGTGATTTTATAATCGGTTGATGCGCAACAGCAACGCGCGAATGTCAGTTCTTCCGGCGTTAGCTTACCCAGACGGGCCCGAGCAAGTCACGAGGCAGTGAACCGCCGCGCGAGCTCCCGCACTTACATCCGTTCCCAGGTGAGAATGTACACCAGCGCCTCTCCACGATCGAGGATCGGTGGCGTCGACAACACGAGATGCGGGCCGTCGATGCGGTAGTGACGGATCTGGTCGTGACCAATCCAATTGGGATACGACGCGCCGCGAACATGGTGGGTCACAGTGCGAGTAGTCGGGTCCACAGTATAGGTACCGAAGTACGACACGTGCCCTTCGAACGCCGCGCGCACTTCCGCATCGGTGCCTGACCCTGGATCGTTCGAGGCGAACGTCGGGCGATCGACTCTCATCACATGCCCGGACATGTGTGCGCCAACGTCGTAAAAGAGTTGACCCACGACATCCTGGCCCAACGGATACCGTGCTTTCCCAGACGACGTGCGCGCCTCGAAGGACACGAGCCGCCACGTGCCAATTAAGTCGGGTAGGGAGTCCGCATTCACGTGCGCACACTATTTTCCGACAGGCCGGAGATGGCACCCGGATTTCCTATGCTCCAATGCGCCGGAAACTGAAAGTCGTCTCGGGCTTGATTACTTCGCCATTCATCTCCAGCAGCGGATAAACGAGGAAATTAATCGGGCCGCTCGCAGGCTCGGGATCAACCACAAGATCACGGCCTTTCGTCAGCTCAAAACGATTCGCCGGATTATGGCCAAAATAATAATCAGCCAGCTTTGGATTCTTCCACGCTTCGCTGATATCCACCGGTACCCAACGTCCATCCGCGAGAAATTCCGCCCAGCAATGATAGCCCTCGATCGTGCCCTCGTTCTTGTCGGCAGGAATCGTGGCGCCAATAGCGAAACGAGCCGGTATGCCGATGCTGCGCGAAAGAGCAATGAAGTACGCGTGAAAATCGGTGCAGTTGCCGGTGCGCATATCGCAGGCGTACATCGCGTCGCCACGGCCCCAGCCAGTTCCCGATTTGTCATAGCGCATCCGGCCCATCACGTGGTCGTAGATCGCTTTCGCGCGCTCGAGATCGTCAGTTTTTCCCGCTGCTGCTTTCTCTGCGAGCGTCTTGAAGGTTTCATTAATCGGCACCAGTTTTTCCGGGCGCAAGAAACGCGCAACCTCCGCACTATTTGCGGAATAGGCGGCCTTCTCCTTGCGAACCACCCGGTATCGGACCTCAATGGTTTTGCCGCTGTCGGCGGGTTGCGGATAGAGGACGCAGATATCATTGCCATAATCGCGGTCTTGAACCTTTTCCCATTTCATTGGGATATTGAGCTCTTCCTGGGTGACAGTTTGAAAGGCATCGGTCTTGGCCAACGGTATCCAGACGCGAGCATCGCCTTTGATCTCAGGAAGTTTAACTCGATAGACGAACTCGAATTGATCCGTGCCTTTAACGATGCCTGGATTGTCAGCAGCGCGAGTTGCAACTGCGACTGCCAGGAAAAATACCAATCTTGCTATCACGATTTTGGAAGCGTTAAAGCGGATCGCGTGGCTTCTCGCGACGCTGGTTAGGAGTTCCGCATTCATGCGGTCTGGTGCAGCGTTCAAACCCGACCGCCTGAAGGCTGAACTCCGAACGAAATCGCATAGTCTGTTGGGATACCGTCCGCGAGCTCAGCTCGCGGGCGTTTTCTGCCACGTGCCGTTCTCTTCTTTCCAATTGTAAAGTGGTTTGCCGTCGATCTTGTGAACGGACGTCTCGCTAACTTTCATCTGACCCGGCTGCCCGGTAAGGAAGAAATCGATATCGTAAGTCTTGCCGTCGGTTCCTTTCATGTCCACGCAGGCGAAGTATTTGCCGCCGCCGAGATCCTGCAATCGATCATCGTGTACTTTTGTCAGATCGAGAGACAGATCCTGACCTTCGTGTGTGACGTGAAATTTTCCGTCGGGACTCTCTTTGCTTTTCGCGGCGATATTGCTCTTTATGCCGGTGGAAATATCAGCCGTGCTCACTCGTTTCTCGGCGGCTTTCCCTTTTGTCGGGTGCTCAGGATGTTCCTGAGCGTTGACCTTCGCTGCCGGTGTAAAAAATAGTGTAAGCGCCGCTGAGATAATGAGTCTTGTGATCATATAAATTCCTCCGGTTGAACCGCGTTTGTTGTAATTCGTTCCTCGATAGTTTTCTGCATTAATCAAAAAAAACAACCCGCTTGCTTTGCTAAACAGACGCGTCGTGGAAACAATTTGGAGTACCTAGTTTAGAATGCAGTTCTCCATTGTCGTTCCGGTTTACAATGAGGCGCAGTTGATACGCTCGTTTCTTCAGCGTTTTCGCGAGCGAGCGCCGGGCGCCGAAGTTATTGTCGCGGATGGCGGAAGCTCTGATGGAACGCCTGATCTTGCGGCTGGGCTTTGCAACCAAATTGTAGTGGGCGAGCGCAATCGGGCGGCGCAAATGAATCTCGGCGCATGCGCCGCGAGTGGCGACGTTCTTTGGTTCGTGCACGTAGATGCCGAAGTGCCCAATGGATGTTTAGCTGAAATTGCGCGCGTATTGGATGACAGAACCGTCGCCGGGGGCTACTTCCGCATTCGCCTGCCACCAGACCTCGTGTATCGGCTAACGGACACTTTCGCGCATTATGCAGGCTTGCTGCTCCGAATGCGATGCGGCGATCACGGAATGTTCTGTCGGCGAACTGCATTTGTTAATGTTGGCGGATTCCCAGAGGTGCCTCTGATGGAAGATGTGGAATTTTTCCGCCGGCTTGGCCGCTGCGGTCGCGTAGTCTGTAGTGACAAGCGAATTGTGATTAGCCCTCGCCGATATGAAGCAATCGGACCCGCACGCCTGACTTTCTCATACGGCTTCATCGCAGCCCTTTATGTTTGCGGCGTGCCGCTGTCGGTACTCGACCGAATCTACCAACGCGCTTGTTGCATTGCGCACCATGAGACGCGCGAACGCAACGCCTGATCCGTCAATTGGTAATGATCTGAGATTGAAAGCCTGGCCTCGCCCCGAAAGCTTTCGGGGCTGCGTTGCAGCTTCTCCCGCGACTGCGGGATCAGAATGACAGCGAATGGTTCGGGATTTTGAGACTTGCTCAGCCGCGATGAGTGAGTCCTATTTGCGCGACCAATGAACGGTTTGCGCTTGGGAGTTAACATCGATCACGTCGCGACGTTGCGGCAGGCGCGTTATGCGACCATGCCGGACTCGAAAAATGCAGAGCCCGATCCGATCTTGGCCGCTTCAATTTGCGAGCGGGCCGGCGCTGGCGGGATTGTCGCCCATCTGCGCGCAGACCGGCGACATATTCAAGAACGAGACATCGAGCGTCTGCGCCAGAGCATTATGACCAAGCTGAATCTGGAGATGGGGAATACGGAGGCGATTGTTGATATCGCGCTGCGCATCAAACCAGAGGAGGTCTGCCTCGTACCGGAAAAGCGTGAAGAAGTTACAACCGAGGGGGGCCTCGATGTTATTGCTCAACGCAAAGAGTTGGAGCCGACGATTAAGCGCCTGCATCTTGCGGGCATCCGCGTCAGCCTTTTTATCGATCCAACTTTGGAGCAGGTGGATGCTGCGACTGAGCTCGGCGTTGAGATGGTAGAGCTGCATACGGGGGCGCTCGCGAACGCGTTCACAGAGAAGATCCAAAAGCAAGAACTGGAGCAGTTGCGGGCGGCCGCGCGCGCAGCGTCAGAGTCACATCTGCAGGTCAATGCGGGTCACGGCATCAACTACAAGAACATCGTGCTTATCCACCAGATTCCTGAGCTAACCGAGCTCAACATCGGTCATTCCATCATCTCGCGCGCGATGTGGGTCGGACTGGAAACCGCCGTAAAAGAAATGCTCGCCGCGATGGCAAATTATCCCGGATGAGGTGCGTTCCAGCAATGAAAGGGGTGCGAAGACGCCCGGCACTCCAAAGGCGCTTCGCGCGAAATGCGAAGACGACATATCGGTTTTGCGAAGCTTTTGGAGTGCGACCGCGTTCTCGCGTCGCTTTCGCGTGTTCTGGGTATTGGTTGCGAATTCAATAGGTTTATGAGTGTCCTAGGTATCGGTGTCGATCTGGTCGAATGCGGACGCATTCAGCATTCTATCGATCGCTTTGGAGATCGTTTTCTACACCGGGTATTTACTGATGGTGAGATTGAATATTCGATGTCGATGAAATATCCGGCGCGCCACCTGGCTGCGCGCTTCGCCGGAAAGGAAGCGGTGTCAAAAGCGTTCGGCACCGGGATAGGTAAGGCAATGGGCTGGCGCAATATCGACATCCGAAAAAAAGAGAGCGGCGAGCCGTTTCTGGTTTTTTCAGGACCTGCCGAAGAGCTGGCGGCGAGGCGCGGTGTCACTTCCGCGCTAATTACACTTAGTCACACCGAGCATCACGCGATGGCATCTGTTGTCCTCGAAGGTGCAACCTCTCAGCCGGATTAATCAGCGCACCTCCGTTCCCTTTTGAGACCCTCAATTCGCATCGCGTTTGTCATCATCGCTTTCGTAGCAGCGGCTGCCGTTGTGATTGGCGATTTCGTGCACCGCGCCGCGGCGCGCAGGTTGCGCGAAGCAATTCTTGCAGAACTTCAGCCGGTCGCCTTGAAGAATTGTACGTTGAAGCGCTTCGGCAGCGCCAATGACGGCGGATACCTGATGTGCGAGAATCTGATTGAGCCCCTCGATGCGGCGTACTCGTATGGTGTTGGCCCGAATGACGATTGGGGATGCGAGGTGTCGCGCCGGTATCACGTCCCGGTGCATCAATATGACTGTTTTGATCCCGCACGGCCAACCTGCAACGGCGGCACGTTCGTGTTTCACAACGAATGCGTCGGCGATCGGACCGGCGACAGGGATTCACGTTTATTCGACACGCTGGAAAACCAGATCAGGAGGAACGGCGACACCGGCCGGCGCTTGATCATCAAGATGGACATTGAGGGCGGGGAATGGGATTCACTCCTCGGAGCCCCCGATGAGCTGCTGGCGTCGATCCCGCAGATCACGATGGAGATGCACGGCTTCAACGATCCGAAAATTGTGGAGACGCTCCGGAAGTTGAAGCGAAACTTCTATCTCGTGAATCTCCACTTCAACAACTGGTCGTGCACGCCAAGGGCCGCGCCGCTGCCCGCGTGGGCGTACCAGACGAACTGGGTGAACAAGCGTATCGGTGTGCCCGATCCGGCGGCGCCTTTTCCGGTACCAATGAGCCCGCTGAACGCGCCCGACTCACCGACATGGCCCGATTGTCAGTTGCCCACGGCGG
>DATASP010000275.1:0-3122 GCA_036269155.1 Candidatus Udaeobacter sp. | reverse complement strand
GTGATCGATGCGGGGCATGGCGGTCACGACCGCGGCGGGATTCCCGGCCAGAGGATCGCAGAAAAGGTTATGACACTTGATGTGGCGCAGCGTCTTAGAAACGTTCTACAGGCCAGTGGCTATCGCGTGGTGATGACCCGGGACAGCGACGTTTTTGTTCCGTTGGGGACGCGCGTTGCAATCGCTAACTCCTACCGCAACGCCATTTTCGTATGTGTTCATTTCAACGCGACAAATCGGACGGGCGCGAGTGGAATAGAAACCTATTTTTACAGCCGCGACAGCTTGCCGCTTGCCTCAGCGATCCATCACTTCGTCGTTGGCGGCGCGCCTTCCGGGAATCGCGGAGTGCGCCGCCGTGGCTACTACGTCTTAAGAAAGACAAGTGTTCCGGCAGTGCTTGTGGAATGCGGCTTCCTCACGAATCCAACCGAAGCCGCGTACGCGCAATCTGCTTCTTACCGCCAGAAACTCGCAGAGGAAATTGCAGCTGGGATCAGCGGCCGCAATTCCGTTGGAGGTTCGTTGTCCACGACGCGAGTGGCGACGAGTGAAACAATCCCGCTGCAACCGTACATGGACCAAACGAAGGTGACGAGTTCCAAACACCGCAAGTCGAAGAGTTCACATAAGAAGAGCGCGCGTAAAAAGAAAACCTCATCGAAATCAACCGGCTCAGAAGCACGCTACGCCTCAACAGATCCGGAGGCCTGATTTGGACTTGCCGGTTTTGTCTTCGGCGCAGATGCGAGCAGCAGAAGAGGCCGCTTTCGCCAGCGGAGTGCAAGTTGAAGCGCTCATGGACCAAGCTGGCATCGGTGTTGCACAGACAGTCATGAAGTTCTTCCCGAGGCCGGGCAAGTGCATTGTGTTTGCCGGAAAAGGCAATAACGCGGGTGACGCTTTGGTTGCAGCAGATCGCTTGCGACGCCTCGGATGGAAAATCGAAGTCCGACTTGCGTTCAAAGAAGATGATTGCAGCGAACTCATGCGCAAAAAGCTTGCTGTGCTCCAGACCAGTACCCCCAGAGTACCGGATTGGACCGATAAACAGGGACATGACATCGGCGTTACAATCCTGGAACTTTTCGCCTATACAGCTGATGAGCTGTCTTTTGTGCAGGAAAGAATCGCAGCTGAGACGTACCTGGGCACCGCGGCTCCCCTTATTATTCTCGATGGCCTGCTTGGAGTGGGTGCGAGACCACCGCTGCGCGAACCGATACGCGCCGCATGCCGTTCCATCAATCAGTTGCGGAGAAATAAGGACGCCTACGTGTTCGCCGTTGATCTGCCAACGGGGCTCGATAGCGACTCAGGTAAGATAGATCGCCACTGTGTAATAGCGGATTTCACAGTCACGATTGGATTTGCCAAGTGCGGTCTCCTCACCGATGGCGCGCTGAACTACGTCGGCAGACTCGAAGTTGTACCGTTGCGTGATCTGCGCTCCCCGGACAAAATGGCCAAAGAAACGATTGCCAGCCCGCCGGCTTTTCACGGGTTGCTTCCGAGACGCAAATACAGCGCGTACAAAAATCAATTTGGTCGCATCGGCGTCGTTGCCGGCTCAAAGGGATTTGTTGGGGCTGCTTTGATGACGTCAGAAGGCGCATTGCGAGCAGGCGCAGGTCTGGTGGAGGTTTTTGTTCCCGAGGAAATCTACGAAATTGTCGCCAGCGCCGCACCGATGGAAGCGATGGTGAAGCCTATCCAGTCTTATCGCGATCTGCTTAAACAAAAACCTGATGTGTGGGCATTGGGACCCGGTCTTGGAAAATCACACGCAACTGAGATTCTCGAACTGATTGAAAAAGCCAGGCAACCGATGGTGACCGATGCCGACGGGCTCAACATTCTGTCGGAAAAAACCTCAGCGCTCAGGCGTTGCAAAGGCAAACGACTGCTCACGCCGCATCCGGGCGAGATGAAACGCCTTTTCCCAGATCACCAAGAGCTGCGCGCCCAAACGGCGACGAAGTTCTGCAATCGTTTCCCAGTGACACTTTTGTTCAAAGGCAGTCGCACCATCGTGGCTGAACGTGATCTCCCGTTGAGCTATAACACAACCGGCAATCCGGGAATGGCCACCGGCGGAATGGGCGATATCCTCACCGGTGTCTGCGCCGGTTTAATTGGGCAGGGCCTGCCGCTTTACGATGCGGCGAGAGTGGGAGCGTGGCTATGCGGGCGCGCCGCAGAAATCGCGATTTTCAATGATGGCCAAAGCGAGGAATCACTATTGCCTCGCGATGTTCTCGATCATCTGGGCGATGCGTTTAAAGAATTGTATAGTTAAAAAAGTTACAAGCGTTACAAACCTAAAATCGAAGCTTTAACGCTTTAACGCTTCAAGAATTCGACATTGCGCAGCGATGAATCTTCAAACCGAGCAAACGGATTACGAGGCTCCAAAGACTGAGACGGCTTGGAGCCGGGTGAAAAAGGCGCTTGGCCCAGTCGCGGTGGTCGGCGTCGTGATCGCAAAGTTCTTGGCGAAGCTCAAGTTCGCTCTTCTACCGCTGCTAAAATTTCTTCCGATCCTGCTGAAGTCTGGGGGCACAATGTTGCTGATGATCTGGGTGTACACCCAGATATGGGGATGGCAATTCGCCCTTGGTTTTGTCCTCCTCTTGCTCGTACATGAAAGCGGGCATCTGCTTGTCGCTAAACAATTTGGGCTAAAGGTCGGCGCGCCGGTTTTTATTCCATTCATGGGCGCCTTCATCGCGCTAAAGGAAGCGCCGCGCAATGCCTGGATCGAAGCATGCGTCGGTATCGGCGGGCCAATGTTGGGGAGCCTTGGTGCATTGGTCTGCAACGTCTTGGGAGAAATGCTCGCCGCGCCGATATTCATCGCCCTCGCGTGGTTCGGATATTTTCTGAACCTGTTTAACCTCACGCCGGTAGGAATGCTCGATGGCGGACGGATTGTGACCGCGTTGTCTCGTTGGCTTTGGCTGCCAGGGTTCGCGCTGCTTCTTTGGTTCGGATGGAAGTATCCGAATTTTATTATCTGGTTGATTGTGCTCTTGTCGTTGCCGCGGATCTATTCGCTATTCCGCAAGCGAACAGAGGAAGAACAGCGTTACTTCGAAGTCACGCCGTCCCAGCGGTTGGTA
>DATASP010000274.1:0-25225 GCA_036269155.1 Candidatus Udaeobacter sp. | reverse complement strand
CCTCGGAGCTTCCGTGAAAGCCAGCGCTTCGGTGCTGCTGACAATTGTTTTGCCGTCAAATTTCGCAAACGGCAGTTCCATCGGCGCGCTGCCGGTAGCGATTACAATGTTTTTTGTCTCGATCTCCTGCGTCTGATCATTCGACGATTTGATCGAAACTTTTCCAGGCGCGGTAATCGTGCCAAAGCCTTCGATAACTGTGACTTTATTCGTCTTCATCAGCGACCGGACGCCCGTATTGAATGTCTTCACGACCTTGTTCTTGCGCTCCTGCATTTTCGCGAGATCGGCACGCGCGCCGTCGATCACGATGCCGTGCTTGGCCGCTTCTTTTTTGACGAACATCAAGTGATCGGTCGATGTCAGGAGGGCTTTGCTAGGGATGCAGCCCACGTTCAGGCAGGTGCCGCCCAATTCCTTGCATTTTTCGATGAGCGCGGTCTTTAAGCCAAGTTGACCTGCACGGATGGCAGCGATGTATCCGCCGGGGCCAGAGCCAATGATAACGACATCAAATTTTTCCATAAGTTATTTTGTCATTCTGAGCAAAGCGAAGAATCTCAGATCATTTCTTCAGTCTGCCACGGGCGATCATAGAACTTTGGCTGCTGTTCCCAATCGTCAATCAGATCGAGCCATCGTGGGTTCGTTTGTTCGATAAGCGCAACTTTCCTGGTGCGGCGCCAGCCTTTTAATTTCTTTTCACAGGCAATCGCATCACGCGCGTTGCGAAAGTGCTCAATCCAAACGAGCCGGTTCAAATGATAGCGTTTCGTGAAGCCATCAGCGCCGCCGTACCTGTGCTGGTACAAACGACGCGCAATATTATTCGTGATTCCAAGATACAATGTGGTGCAACGTTTGTTCGTCAGAATGTACACCCAATAGTCGTGGTTGCGCACGCAGTCGAGCTAATCAGAGATGTTTCGCTTCGCTCAACATGACACAGGGAAACGACTAAAAATCCAGCGGCAATTTTTTCGGGTCTTCGATGCATTCCTTCACTTTGACGAGGAACGTCACCGCTTCCTTCCCATCGATTGCGCGGTGATCATAACTCAATGCGAGATACATCATCGGTCGGACTTCCACTTTCCCGTCCACTGCAACGGGTCGCGGCATGATCTTGTGCATGCCGAGAATGCCGCTCTGCGGTGGGTTCAAGATTGGCGTCGCGAAAAGCGATCCGTACACTCCGCCGTTCGTGATCGTGAACGTGCCGCCCTGCAAATCTTCAATCTTCAATTTTCCGTCACGCGCTCTTGCCGCGAAATCAGCGATGGCTTGTTCGAGTTCGGCAAAACTTTTCTTGTCCGCATCACGCAACACCGGCACAACGAGTCCGCGCTCGGTGCCGACCGCCACACCGATATCGTAAAAGTTGTTTTGGATGAAGTCGTCGTCCTCAATGCGGCCATTGACTACTGGCACGGCTTTGAGCGCTTCTATGCATGCTTTAACAAAGAAGGACATTAGCCCCAGTTTGACGCCGTTCTTTTTCGTGAACTCCTCTTGCTCTTTTCGGCGCAATTCCTGGACGGCGCTCATGTCGCATTCGTTGAATGTGGTAAGAATTGCTGCGGTGTGCTGTGCCATCACCAGTTGCTGCGCGATTTTGCGGCGCAACGGTGACATCTTCTTGCGGATGAACCGGCCATCAGGAGACGGCTGAACAGCTGTAGGCGACGGCGCCGTCGTCTCAGGGGGGCTGACAGCTCCCGCTGCAGATTTGCGGTTCTTTGCCGATGCGAGCACGTCCGCCTTAGTCAAACGTCCGTCTATGCCGGTGCCGCGGATCTTCTCAGGCTCGAGTTTTTCCTCTTCAACAATACGACGAACCGCCGGTGAAAATGTTGTAGCTGGAGGCGGTGACTCCGGCCCGCCGCGGTCATCCGCCTTCGCCGAGGCTACGGCGGACGAGTCGCCCGCGGCCACAGCTGGCTTTTTCTCCGGCTGGGTTTCCTTCTTTTTTCCCTCGGATTCTTCCTTCTTTCTTTCTTGAGGCTTTTCAAACTTCTTTGGTTCGGGGACTTTCTTTGCTCCCGGCTGCTTTGAATCATCGATGGTCGCAACCACTTCCCCGATCTTCACTTCCTGGCCTTCAGGCACCTTCGTTTCGAGCAAGCCTCCTTTTTCGGCAACGATCTCGGTAGAAACCTTATCGGTCTCCAGCGTGAAGAGCGGCTCGCCTTCATTGACGAACTCACCGGATTTCTTATGCCAGACGGATACGACCCCGCTGGTGATCGATTCACCGACTGCTGGAATTTTGACTTCTATCGCCATGCGCCAGAATTACCTAAGTTAATCGAGCGTCGCGGTCGAGGCGCGTTTCGTCAACAATTGGGCTCGTCGGTGCACGCCTTGATTTTGCCGCGTGAACAAGATCGGATTTAGCGAGATATGTCGAACGCGAAGGCAGCAAGAGGAGACGTCCGAAAAATTTTTGTGCTCGCGGACACGCACAATCGTTTGCCGGAAAGGGTAAAAGAAATTGCCCGGGGCGCAGATGAAATCTGGCATTTGGGCGACATTTGCGCCGAGAGCATTCTCGACGAGCTCCGCGCCGTCGGGCCACAAGTCACCGTGGTCCGAGGAAATTGCGACAGTAACACCGATTGGCCGCTGGTCGTCGATCTTGTGCGAGGCGGATTAAGACTCCGCCTCCAACATATACCGCCCGATCACTCCCCGAAGGACGCTGATGTTGTGCTGCATGGACACACTCACGTGCCACGATATGAAAAACATGGAAGCGTCTTGTTTCTGAACCCGGGGTGCGTGACACGGGCCAACCAAGGCGCGCCTCCAAGTGTGGCATGGCTTGAAATCGCAGACGGGAAATTGAACTGGAAACTCGTCCCGCTTCGCTAGTGCACAGCGAGAATGTCATTGGATTGCGAGTCGCAATCCTGCGGCCTGCTGATTGACTCCACAGCTAAGGACGATTGCGCGCCGCGCCCCTGACATCGAGGTGCGCGAATGCGAAAGGCGCATCGTGACCGCGGATTGCGCGTGAAGCACAGGCGGAACCTCGGTAGCACGCAGCGCTTGAGTCGCCAGGATGATCTGCCATAGCGCCGCGGCACCGACGCTTTCACCTAGCGCGGGTTTACCTGTGTAAACAACCGCATCCGGAACAATTTTTTCTATCGCTTCGGATTCGGCTTGATCGACGAACGTGCCGTTAGCGCTCGAGACAACAAAGTCGATTTGGGTCTCGCTGAGATCGCTTAGAATTTGCTTTAAGATATCGCCAGCCTCCGAGCGCTTCGAAAAACATCCACCGGGATGAACGCATTCGATCGTGAATGGCCCCTGCCGCGCGAGAAGGATTGCCCCTGCGCCTTCGCTTAAAATCATTCCGCGTTGTTGCTCACTGAATGGTTCAATCGGAGGTGACGAACGAAGCAACCGCCATCGCCGGTAGGCGTCACACAAGAGCCAGTCAATTTCTTCCGTTCCAACGACAAGACAGTGGTCCAGCGCCTCGTTTGCCATCAGGTCTTCGGCCATTTTTACCGCTGTGAGTCCAACCGATCCGTCACCTACCAGGGTATAGGTGGCCCCTGTAATACCGAGAATCGCGGCGAGATGGCTGGCCGGCGCATTGAAGACGGTTTCTGGAAACAAGAGCGGACTGGCCGATTGCGCGCCTGACTCGACGATGTTGCTGTAAAAACGTTTTGTATAAATCACGCCCCCATTTGAGATGGCGAAGATGAGCGCAGTCCGCTCTCCGTTATGTGAACCGGGCTCTAACCCTGCAGCGAGCAACGCATCCAAACCTGCTGCTGCCGCAAATCGCGAAATGACACTTGCTCGGCGCAGGCGCGGATGCGCGAAACCCGCCATGGCCGACTCAGGTACGCGGAAGACGCTGTAAGATCGATCTCCAAATTGCTCGGAAATTGTTGTCGCGCACGCCTCATGGCCATGAAGCAGTTGGTCCCACACTGAATCAATGCCGCATCCCAGAGGTGTCACCCACCCCATGCCGGCGATCGCGAGACTCATGCTTCAAACGTACGCATTAGAATCGAAGCGTTCGTGCCGCCGAAGCCAAAGGAATTCGAAAGCGCCGTGCGCAAAACAGCCGGTCGCGCTTTGTTTGCGACAATGTTCAAGTCAAGATGATCATCCAAGGCTCCAAAATTAATATTGGGCGGGAGAAACTGGTGCTGGAGCGCAAGCAAACAGATGACGGCTTCGATTGCGCCTGCAGCTCCCAGGGAATGACCCATCATGCCTTTTGTGGAGCTCACTGGAACGCCGTTAAATAACGCGCTGATTGCTTTGCCCTCGGCTGCGTCGTTGAACAACGTCGCTGTTCCGTGCGCATTGATGTAATCGACTGCCGCCCCTGAAACGTGCGCGCTTTGGAGGGCTTGCTGCATCGCCTGCTGCGCCCCGATGCCGGTTGGATCCGGCTGTGTGATGTGAAAATTATCGGTAGAAATGCCGTAGCCGATAATCTCTGCGAGAACAGGCGCGCCACGCTGCTGGGCGCTGTCGAGATTTTCCAATGCAAGAACTGCGGCACCTTCTCCGAGCACCATGCCGGTACGATGCCGGTCAAACGGCCGGCATTTCTCCGGCGTCGACGCTTGAAGCGAATCGAACCCCGTAAAGACCAGTTCTGAGATGGCGTCATAGCCTCCCGCCAAGACCCGCTGATAGCGACCCGATCGCACACATTCGAACGCATGACCAATGGCGTTTGTGCCCGAGGCACATGCATTCGCAATCACCTGGCATGGCGCAGAAATTCCAAAGGCCACCTGAGCATCGATTACCGGCTTTTGCGCCGGGTAATTTGCGATCCACGTCGGCGCGCGCCGCAGATCCCCGGCTTGCCGTAATGAGCGGTAGTAATGTTCCCCGTACGACATGCCGCCGCTTGTTGTTCCGATTACCGTTAACTCGGGTTCAAATCGAGGTTCCTGTGCTAGAACTTCCTTTAAAGCTTGAATCATCATGCGCGAAGCTCGATGAAGGCGCCGCGAACGTGGCGCCTCACCCCGCCCAGCGAGAAGGCGATCGTCGGAGACCTGACCAGCGGTTTTACATCGGCATTGCGCAACTGAAAATCGCGTTACCGGGCTCACGCAATCTCGCGACTTGCGCAGCGAATCGAGTGCTTCTGTGAGTCCAAAACCCAGCGGGCTTACCACGCCTGCCGCCACAACCGCGACGCGTGCAGCATCCTTTTTTTCGGTCGCGCTGCCTGGTTGAGCCATAGCTTAAAAGGAAAAATTGCTCTGCGAATTTCTATTGCTTTCTTGCAGGAAGCATTTTACAAATGACCCCAACGGAAACGAAAGCCAGGAAGTTGGTGGATTGTCAGTTGAGTTTATTCAGTGGCGATTTGAAATCCGATAAGCGGGAACAGTGACCTAGCTGCGTTTTCCAGAATAAACTCAATGGGAACTAAATTATACGTAGGCAATCTCCCCTTCAACACCACGGAGAACGAACTGCAGGAGCTTTTTTCACAGGCTGGAGCCGTGCAGGAAGTCACTCTCATGCAGGACAGGTTCACCGGCAAGTCGCGCGGCTTTGCTTTCGTCACGATGGGCTCGGACGAGGACGCTCAAAACGCCATTTCGAAGCTCAATGGCCAAGCCATCGAAGGCCGGCCATTAACGGTGAATGAAGCACGCCCGCGAGAGTCACGACCGCCCGGTGGCGGCGGTGGGCGCGGCGGATACGGCGGTGGCGGGGGATACGGCGGCCGCCGCGAAGGTGGCCAGCGAAGAGGCCACTGAACAACACGCTCAGTAGCCGAAAACAAGCGCTGTAGAATCCGCTGTCTCAGCGGATTTGCCTTTTCAACTCTCCGCCCCTGCGCTGAGGACAGCGCACACTACAGCCACGGCCTAGGATGATGGGCGCATAAAGATTTGGGCAGGGCTGGATTCGAACCAGCGAAGGCGTAAAGCCAGCAGATTTACAGTCTGCCCCGTTTGGCCACTTCGGTACCTACCCTTTGCTGTAAGCGGAATACTCGCCGCGGCGAGCCTGCGCATGCGAGCGCTAATTGTCGATGTTTGTTGAAAAAATTCAACGACCGCGTTTACCATAAGTTGCTGTGCTTCGCGCGAAATCTACGGATGTAGCGTCAGGGCGTGCAAGGAGCAGCGCGTGCCCGTAGCAGTGCCATTGATCGCACGGTTTGAAGCGGCTACCCTGTTGCATGGCGCTTCTGCGCGGTTTTTTTTGGTTCGTCCTGTTCATCGTTTTCACCTTTAGCTTCGTTGTGTTGTTCGAGTACGGTCCTCGCGATTTCGCCAACGGTGTTAAGAAGGAGTGCGCCCGCGTGAAGTCTTTCGTTGAAAGGCAGACAGGAAAAATAGAGAAACCAAAGAATAACCGCTGATCACCCAGCGGGGCGGAGCCGCAGCCAAATCGTCCTCGTCGTTCGTCGTCGTCCTCATACTGGAAAGCGAGAAATCGAGGACGAAGGACGAGGACGAGAACGAAGGATTTGAGCGAGCTGCGGTCGGTACTGCAGCGCGATGTTCTTAGCAGAACGCCGGACAACATGTTGCGAGAGTTTCTATCGACAAAGTACCAAGAAATTCTTTTGCATTCTCAACTTGCAAAACTGGCCGAGCCAAATGTGCTGCGAGAAAGCTGGTATCTGCAGTGGGAGCAATCGCAGCTTGTGCGCAGATTTCGCATTCGTCCAATTGCTGGATAACCCGCGAAATCCTCCGGAGAACGGGCTCGCTGTGCCAAGCTTTTTCGCTCAAATTGCGATTATCCGTGAATTGAACTGTGCAAATACCAGGTGCGGTTGCTTCTACAAACGGACTCAGGGTAAACGCGCACTGAATTAACATTTCCTGGATAAATTTTTCCTGTATGTGCGCACGAACTTTGATCGTCACATGCAACCATCGGGCCAAAGCCTGACTCGGCGTCATTCCTTTTTGAATTCCGGCGTTTTCCGCGGCCTCGTTCAATTGAATGATGACCGGTTTTCTTTCCTGTTCTTCGATCAATGCCACCGGTTTTGCGCGAAGTTCTGGCTGATGTCGGGTGGCGGCCTGCAAATAGAAATTCGGCAAATATATTGTGGCAAACATAATTCAGCTGATTCTTCGTTCCTGACTGTCGAGCTCTGCTCGGAAATGCGAGCGCTTCACAGTGATTCGCAGCTGGGAAATCGCATTTTGCTTTTCCAAAGTTTTCAAGTTCCACGAACTTTCGAGAACAAGTTTCAGTTGTGCGCTGTCGACCATTTCGTATCGAGTGAGAACCAGACACACCGTAGGCGCCAATTCGACGAGCCGTTGTAAACGATACCAGTTCGTTTGCGGAATTTTGCGCAATTCTGCCGGCGAGTTCAGCACAAGATCGATAATGACCAGCGGGAAATTGGCATCCCGCAGGAGGAGATCAGCCGCCTTGATCCCTTCAGATCCTTTGAGACAACGGACCCAAAGCAGGTGTCGCAGTGAGGCATTATTTAACTCGCAGGGATCGAATGAATCGCGCCCATCAATCAGGGCCATGAAATAATTATCCCGATATGCGACATCGATGAGGGAGTGAATAAGCGATGCGCTGCCCGCGCTTTTTCGGGGGCTTATCACTTCGGTGATCGCGCCTCGCGGCAATCCGCCGCCACTGGCTTGATCAAAAAAAGGTAAACCGGTGACTAAACGGGTTGCCGGTGTAGCAGGGACATGGGGGAAACGCTCCGCCAATAGTTTGCGAAGATCGATAATCTTGGCGCTTGCAGCCACGGAATAAACATGGCGCACATTTGTATACGTTCAAATGAACATTCGTTACTTGGCCCTTTGACCTCTCACTTCAATGTTCCCTTCCGGCGCTCTTGTTTGCGGATCAGTGATACCATCACGCCTTGAATCTTTAGCTCGCGGGCTGGAACCAGGTCCGGGTAGTGGGGGTTTTCCGCTTTGAGGTACGGGCGGCCCCGCTCCACAACATAACGCTTCAATGAAGTTTCGCCGTCGATCAACGCCGCAACGATATCGCCGTCGTGCACTTCTTTCGTGTCTTCCAAAATCACAATATCGCCGTCGACAATGTGTGCGCCAATCATTGAGTCGCCTCGCACTCGTAGCGCGAATGTGCCTCGATTCTTCAACACATTTGCCGACCGCGTGTCCAGCGACACGTGCCCTTCGATGCTCTGCTCCGTCAACGCCGACATCCCAGCAGGGATTTGCCCGTAGATCGGAATATCGGTAATTCTGACCTTCATGGCCGGCGTGATCAACGCTCGAGCTTTCCGCGCGTACCGGTTGAGAAAACCTTTTCGCTCGAGTGCTGCAATGTATTGCATGACGGATGTCTGGCTGGCAAAGCCAAAATGATTTTGAATTTCGCGAGTGCTGGGCGTCATGCCTTTCTCGCGTTGCTCGCGCTGAATAAAATCCAGAACGCTTCTCTGCCTCTCGGTGAGCACCCGGGAATAATCGTTCAATCCAAGCGCGGTCGCAAGTTCAAATGAACAGATGCTATCGATTGGGATAGCGTTCGCCCTGCGGGCGACTCTCCCTAAGTACGGACGTGACCGTTATCGTTACCGAGATTACCTCGTTGTCATTCTGAGCGAAGCGAAGCTGCAACGCAGTGGACGAAGTCCGCGAGGCCTTCGCTGCGCTCGGGGATGAGAGACAGAGAACTACAGCCGAACCAGATCGACCAAAAACTGGCACCAAAGATAAATCATGCCGCGCCAGGAATATTTTACGTCTCCTGTTGCAGTCTGCTTGAGGACACCCTTGTGAATGTTGTGCGCGATTTGGTCGCGCAGATCCTTCTCCATTTCGGCTTCCATTTGATCTTCGTCGAGCGCGTCGATTTCAGCGAGATCCACCCTGTTCCGCCTGAGAAACTCGCGATGACTTTGATAAAGCTGCCAAAACGATCTATCCGGCCGCTGTCGATTGATGCGGAACAGAGGAGTGAGTTTCAAGCCATATGAAAGCGGATAATTCCATGTCGTCCAAGCCGTACCGTTTTTGGTGCGCGACGAAATGCGCAGATAATAGAAGGAAAAATCATGCTGCTCGTTCAGGCAAATCGCGGCCTGTGCTCGATCCTCCTCTCGGTAAAACAACCGGAAGAATTGGCGGTAATCTTCCCAATCCCAGCCGGCATCGCCGACGTGCACGAAGCCTTCCTCTTCGATCTCGCGTGTGATCTCGCTGAGCGCTGGGAAAGTGTCCGAAGAGGGTGGACTTTTTGGTCGGAGCTGTTTTTCTTTCGGAAGCCGGAGCGCACGAATGCGGGTGAGAATTTCCAGCCACGGGAGAAAAAACCAACCCATTGCGGCGGTGAAACCCCAGATCCAGCTGCCGGTAGCAAAATAAACCGCAAGAAACGTGGCAGCGAGAATTCCGAGCGCACCCGCTTTCTGTGCATAGGAATTTTGAAAACTGCGCAGGCCGACGCTGAGCGCGACCACGCCGAGTGTAAGGAAAACGCCAAAAAGCATTATGGATTGATCTGGTGCTCGTTGAGAAATTTTTCGAGCTGATCGGTATCAAAATTCGCCAGAACTTTGTCGCCCGCCACAAACGTGGGAACGTACGTTTGAGCGGAAAGCTGCTTCATATCCTCGTACGCTTGCCGATCTTCACCCACATTGATTTCCTTAAAGCGGTAGCCTTTCTCGGTCAGATAATCCTTTGCGTCAATACACCACGAGCACCACTCGCGACTGTAGAGCTTCAATTCCATTGCGCAGCGGGAATAAACAGGAGCAAAGCGCGCCGTCAATAGACTGCGACATCCCTCAATACGCCTTGGCCCAAATGACGCGGCGCGCGCTGGGTTTACCGGTAAAAATGCATTGCCCCGGCTCGGAGGAATCGTCGATCGGAATAACGCGAATCGTGACTTTAAGATCGTTTTTGATTTGTTCTTCAATTTCGCGTGAACCGTTCCAGTGCGCTCGGGCGAAGCCGCCGTGGATTTCCGGTTTCGCTGGATTTTTTGGCGTAAAGAAATCGTAGAAGTCTTTTTTCGAATCGATCACGCGCGTGTTTGCATCCTGGAACTTCTGCGCTCGCGCATACAACGAGTCCTGAATCGACGTGAGAATCTCCGGCGCGCGCGCGACGAATTCTTCCACGGGCATAGCCACTTTCGTTTTGACCTCTTGATCACGCCGGCTGAGTTCGACCGAATTCTTTTCAAGATCGCGTGGCCCAATCTCGACGCGCAACGGCACACCCTTTTTGATCCATTCCCAGTTCTTCACGCCCCCACCGAGATCGCGCCGATCGACTAAGACCTCGATTGGAGCGCCGGCATACCGGATATCGCTCAAACGCGCTGCAACTTTATCGCAGGCCTCAAGGACCGCCGCACGCGTTTGCTCCTTCGGTGTGATTGGTAGGATGACGATTTGCGTTGGCGCAATGCGCGGCGGCAGAATGGCGCCATCGTCATCACTGTGCATCATCACGACGGTGCCGACGAGACGCGTACTTACACCCCAGCTCGTCGTCCATCCGAATTCCTGTTTGCCTTCGCGATTTTGGAATTGGATGCCGCTCGCGCGAGCGAAGTTTTGCCCAAGAAAATGTGACGTCCCCGCCTGAATCGCTCTTCGATCCTGCACCATCGCTTCGATCGTTAGCGTCTGTACCGCGCCGGGGAAACGTTCGCTCTCGGATTTTTCGCCGCTAAAAACAGGAACTGCCAGATGATCGCGGGCAAAGCGCTCGTAAATGTCGAGTATCAGTCTGGCTTCCGCACGCGCCTCCGCCTCGGTTTCGTGCACGGTATGGCCCTCCTGCCAGAGGAACTCTGTTGTACGCAAAAAAAGGCGTGGTCGCATTTCCCAGCGGACCACGTTTGCCCATTGATTGATTAGAATTGGCAGATCGCGGTAGGATTGCACCCATTTGGCGTAGCTGGCGCCGATGATCGTTTCTGAAGTGGGCCTGATCACAAGCGGTTCCGTCAACGCGCTCGCCGGTTTCATTTTTCCATCAGCATCTACCTCAAGGCGCGTGTGCGTTACGATAGCGCATTCCTTAGCGAAGCCTTCGACGTGCTCCGCTTCCTTCGCGAAATAACTCAGCGGAATAAAAAGCGGAAAGTAAGCGTTACGATGTCCGGTCGCGCGGAACATGCCGTCGAGCTGACGCTGCATGTTTTCCCAGATTCCGTAACCCCATGGACGAATCACCATGCAACCGCGTACGTCCGAGGGCTCCGCCAATTCCGCGGCGCGAATCACCTGCTGATACCATTCCGGAAAGTCTTCGTCCCGCCGGGGTGTGATTGCGGTCTTCTGGGTCGCATTGGACATGGGCAGAGAATTAAGCGCGCAAAGGCAAGTTCGCCAGCGAGCATTTCCATGATGATGAGACCCAATTGGCTCATGTGTATCATTGGCTGTCGATGGGTTGACAGGTCCTTGCGTCGCCCGTAGTTTTCGTGCCTTTTTCTAGGATGAAAACGTTTTCTGCCAAAGCGAGCGAAGTCCCACACAAGTGGTGGGTAATCGACGCCGCCGACCAGGTGCTGGGAAGAGTGGCGGTAAAGGCAGCAAATCTGTTACGTGGCAAAGAAAAGACGGTTTTCACGCCGCACGTGGATACGGGCGATTTTGTGATCGTGATCAATGCGGAAAAAGTGCGGCTTACTGGGAAAAAAGAAGAACAAAAGAGTTACATGAGTTTTTCAGGTTATGTGGGTGGTCACAAATCGGAGAATGCCCGCGCCCGCCGCGCGCGACATCCCGAATTGCTAATCGAGCGGGCAGTCCGGGGAATGATTCCGCATAATCGCCTTGGGCGCCGTGTTTATCGAAAGCTAAAAGTCTACCGCGGCGATTCTCATCCACATACTGCGCAGCAGCCACAAGCTGTTAAACTTCGGAAATCGTAATTCTATGCCACAGACCGAGGAATTCGTAGCCACAGGCCGTCGCAAGACATCGGTCGCGCGCATTCGCATGACGTCCGGTAGCGGAAAGATCGATATTAATGGACGCACCTTCGAAGATTATTTTCCAACCGCGCCGCTACAGAATGTGGTGCTCCAACCGCTTCAAACCGCCAAGGCCGTAAATGCTTATGACCTGTGGATTAATGCCAGCGGAGGCGGCGCCGTGGGACAAGCGGGTGCAGCGCAGTTGGCTATTGCGCGGGCGCTCCTCCAAGTCGATGCGAATTTGCGAGGCCCGCTGAAGGCCGAAGGTCTGCTCCGTCGGGACCCGCGCATGAAAGAGCGAAAAAAATCCGGACAACCGGGCGCGCGAAAGCGTTTTCAGTTCTCGAAACGTTAACCAGCGACGCGTGAGGCCTGATGTGGTGTCTCACGCGACGGCAGAGGTAGGGACGGATCGCCGAGCCGTCCGTTCTAGCCAGCAGTCCGGCTCGCGCTACGGTCGAGTCCTACCGCTACGGTTTCTTTGGCGCTGGCGGAGCCTGCGGGGCCGGCGGCGGCGCTGCTGCCGGAGGACGCACCAATAGCGGTGGGACTGTTGCGGTCTGTCCCGGCCCCGGCGCGGGCGAGCCACTCGGTTTCAGCAAACGCAATTGCTGCATCGCCTCGCCTGCCCAAATGCTCGTTCGGTATTGCGTGAGGATATTTTCGCAGATTCGGCGCGCGTCGTCATTTCGATTTTTCGCCTTCAAAATATACACCTGCGAGAGTAAAGCCATCGGTGCATTGAAACTATTCGGGTAGGTCGATGCGACTTGCTGATACATCGCCAACGCCTCATCCGTTTTTCCCAAAGACTCCAGGTTTGCCGCCATTGCCATTCGCGCCGTGCTTACAAACTCGTGCTGCGGGTACTTGGCAATGAAGGTTTGAAGCATTGTGTTCGCCTCCGCGAATTTCTTTTCATTCCGCTGAGCTTCGGCGAGCAAGAGGTAAGCGTCTGCGGCTGCGGCCGTATTCGGGTACTGCTCGATTAGCTGCTGGTATTGTTGCGCATTCTTTGCGCTCGCTAACAGAGCCGATGCAGCGGCAGTGCGTCGATCGGAATAAAAGCGATAACCAGTATAGGCGATAACCGCGAGCAGCACGATGAGGAGCGCAGCCGTGATTTCTTTTTTGAAACGTTCCCAAAAGAAACGCGTTTCAACCGCGACGTCACGAGAAGGAGGCGGAGCTGTCGGCATAAATTTCGTGGGCTGGGCTGGGCAAATCCTACGAGCGGTCGTCTTATGCCACGCGACGGTTTGTCGCGCAAGTATGGCAAAGCAGAATTGGCATCATCCGATGCGTCTAGATCAGGCGGCGCCGCGAGTCATCATGCACGCGACAAGGTTTTCTGCGGCGATACAATTCCGCCTATGAATGCACTCTGGAACTCTTTTGAAACCTTGCTTGGTTTGGGGGTGGAACCGAAGGATTTGACATTTATTCAAATTTCGCTGCGTGGGATCATTGTCTTTCTTGTCACACTGGCCACAATGCGACTTGGACACAAACGCTCACTCTCGCGCAAGACTCCGTTCGACGCTGTCCTCCTTGTAATTCTTGCCGCGGTCCTTTCGCGCGCCATTAACGGTTCGGCAGCTTTTTTCGCAACACTCGGTGGAGGCGTAGTTTTAGTGTTGCTCCATCGCCTCTTCGCCTATCTGGCATTCTATTCCCACTACTTTGGGATCCTGGTCAAGGGCAAACCCGACACTATCGTGCGCGATGGCAAACACGACTTTTATACGATGCGGCGCAACCACGTCTCAATGCATGATCTGGACGAGGACATGCGTCTTAGCGCACACACCGACGACCTTTCCAAGATTCGAGTTGCCCGCGTCGAGCGAAGCGGCGATATCAGCTTTATCGAAAAATGATTTGACCCTCATCGCTCATACACCTATGAAACCTTTGGGACTCATGAGACGAACCAAAAAGCGCTGGATCAAACCGATGCTGAAAACCGTGCCGATCTTTTTTGAGTGCACGTGTTACGCGGGCGCGGTCTGATCCAAGGGAAGTAACTGCTGCGGAACTCCGGTTGATTCGGATCCACATTCTCGGCAGCGCGGCCGGCGGCGGCCTGCCCCAATGGAATTGTGCCTGTGCGAACTGCGTCGCCGCGCGCACGGGCAAGATTGCCCCGCAGACGCAATCCAGCGCTGCGATCAGTTGCGACTCGGACACGGTTCGCTGCTGTTTTTTGATCAACGCATCGCCTGATTTGACACGGCAAATCGAAGGCGTGCCCCAATTGCAGCCGGTCCGCGACTCACCGCGCAACAGTCCGATCGCAGGCGTTCTATTGACCAACGCTGATATTGATCATGCGCTCGGTTTATTGCTCTTGCGGCAACAGGAAACACCGCCAGTGGTTTATGCAGCCGAAGAAACGCGAACAGCGCTCGCGTGGGTCGACGGCATCTTGGCACGGTTCTGCGGAATCGAATGGCGAAAGATCATGGCTGACTTTCAATCATTAAGTGGCAGCATCGCGTTTCGAGCGATTGAATTGCCCAGAAGCGTTGCGTTTCAATTTCGTGACGAGACATCCGGAGCAACTGCGCTGTTTGCCCCAAGTGTCGGCAAACTGACCGAGGAATTGTGCGGTGCAGTTAATGCAAGTGATCTCGTTATGTTTGACGGCACATTCTGGAGTGACGATGAACTCGCGGCGGTGCGACCAGGCGCTCGCAGCGCGCGCGAAATGAATCACTTGCCCATTCGGGACGGCACCCTTGATTTCTTGCGCCAATCGCCTGCGCGCCGGAAGGTTTATACCCATATAAACAATACGAACCCGATCCTGATGCCCGGCACTCGAGAACGTGCGCAGGTCGAACAGGCCGGAATCGAGATCGCGCGTGACGGATTGGAAATCGTCTTATGACTACTGGGATTTGGGACCGCGAGGCTTTCGTCGAGAAATTGCGCGCGATCGGCGCGCGCGCCTACCACGACAAACATCCATTCCACGTCGCGATGAACGAAGGCCGGCTTTCGCCGGAAGCGCTGCGCGGCTGGGTGGCCAATCGCTTTTATTATCAGCGAAATATTCCGCTTAAAGATGCCGCGATTCTCGGCAACTGCCCCGTGCGCGAAGTGCGCCGCGTCTGGATTCATCGCATACTCGATCACGACGGCGTTCTGCCACGGGCTGTAGAGTCCGCCGTCCTCAGCGGAGAACACGCTGACCCAGGTGCGCTGAGGACAGCGCATACTACAGCAATCGCGACCGCAAACGAAGGCGGCATCGAAGCTTGGTTGCGACTCGGTGAAGCGTGCGGCCTGCCGCGCGCCGAGCTCATGGAAGATCGGCATCTGCGACCCGGAGTACGTTTCGCAGTGGATGCGTACGTAAACTTCGCACGCACCAAGCCTTGGCCGGTCGCAATTGCCTCCTCGCTGACGGAATTGTTTGCGCCTGATCTAATGAAGAGACGACTCGCAGCCTTCGAGAAATTTTATTCGTGGATCGATCCGCGCGGGCTTGATTATTTCAGACGTCGTACCGTACAGGCGCGCTACGATTCAAACGAAGCGCTCACCATCACGTTGGAATATTGCAACACACCCGAGCTCCAGCGCGAGGCCGCGCGCGCTCTCGAGTTTAAATGCGACGTGCTCTGGTCCGTTCTCGATGCTATTCACCATGCCTATCGAAATTGTTGATGCAGCCCAGCCGCGCCTTGCGAAAGGAGTCCGGCTACAAACCGATTCCGCGACGGGCAAAAGCGTTTTGCTTTTCCCCGAAGGCATTATCGAATTAAACGAAACCGCGCAGGAAATTCTTTCTCGCTGCAATGGGCAAACATTGAACGAGATCGTACGGACGTTGGCTGAAGAATACGACTCCGACGTTGCGGCGCTTGCCGCCGATGTGCGCGAAACTTTGACCGATCTTCACCAACGAAAGCTGATCGAGCTCATATGACCGCGCCATCTGTGGCCGGGATCGTTGATCCCGGCAGCACGAACGACCCCAAGAACCGGCATCATCCCGACTTGTCGGGACTACAACCTCTGACATGACCGCGCCACGCCCGTATGCGTTGCTGGCAGAAATCACTTATCGTTGTCCGCTGCATTGTCCGTACTGTTCTAATCCTGCAGCCGCTTCGCCGCGCGAAGCGGGGCGCCGCCCACAGGGCGGCGGCTACAGCGCCATGCAAGCTCTAAATGGAGAACTCACTACCGACGAGTGGAAACGTGTCATTCGCGACGCCGCAACGCTCGGCGTGTTGCAAATTGGTTTTTCCGGAGGCGAACCACTCGTTCGTCGGGATCTGGCCGAGCTTGTTCACGCCGCGCGCGAGACAAATCTCTACACGAATCTGATCACCAGCGGCATCGGATTCGATGATGACCGCATCGCTGCCTTGCGCGATGCGGGCCTCGACTCTGTCCAGCTAAGTTTTCAATCGGACAACTCCGATCTCGCCGACGAAATCGCTGGTGCGCGCGCGCATCGCCGAAAATTGGATGTCGCTGCGAAAATCCGCGCCGCCGGAATCTCGCTTAGCCTGAATTTCGTGATTCACCGCCGCAATATCGATCGCCTGCCGGAAATGATTGAGCTGTCGGAGATGCTCGGAGCCGAGAGGGTCGAGCTGGCCAATGTGCAGTTTTATGGCTGGGCTTTCCTAAATCGCGCAGCGTTGCTCCCGACTCAGGAACAAGTCACTCGTGCGCGAGAAATCGCCATGGAAGCTAAAGCTCGGTTAGCCGGCAAGATCGACATTTTTTATGTGCTGCCGGATTATTATGAAACTCGCCCGAAACCGTGTCTCAACGGCTGGGGACAACGTTATCTCACCGTGAACCCGTCAGGCGATGTGCTCCCCTGCCCGACTGCTTCGTCCGCGATTCCTGATTTGCGTTTCGAAAATGTTCGGACGCGTGCGCTCGACTGGATTTGGCGGGAATCGGAAAGCTTCAATCGATTTCGGGGAACGGAGTGGATGCCAGAGCCCTGCCGGAGCTGTCCGCAAAACGAAATCGACTTTGGCGGTTGTCGTTGCCAGGCCGCGCTGCTGACCGGAAACGCTGCCAATACCGACCCCGTTTGCACATTATCTCCAAATCGCGCACGTGTGGACGCTGTGTTGCGTGACATTAATTCCTCAACCCCGAAAGCTTCCGAGGTTGATTGGACCTATCGCGTGAATCCAAAGACGTTGAAGTCTTAAACGCCTGACGCCGGACAATAAATCAAGGATGGCGTTTGTAAGATACGGCAAGCTCTTGTTCTGAACATCCGCACGGCGGCTAGCGTCGCTAATCTGCAATGAACAACGCCATAAATGACTGTCAGAACGATGCCGCTGTCGCGCGTGCAAGAGCGTAGCCAACCACAGCGCTGGCAGGCAGCGTGAAAACCCAAGCCCAAATAATTCGCTCGACGACAGTCCACTTCATTCCGCTGAAACGTTTCACAGCGCCGACACCCATGATGGAAGTGGAGATGACATGCGTGGTAGAGAGAGGAATCCCGTAGTAACTGGCGGCTTGAATGATGACTGCAGCTGTCGTCTCCGCCGCAAAGCCGTGCACCGGCTGCAATTTCACCATGCGGTGGCCGAGGGTGCGAATGATGCGCCAGCCGCCCGCGGCTGTTCCTACCGCCATCGTTAGGGCGCAGAGACCAATGACCCATTTTGGCAGAACGAAGACCGGTGTTTTGAGAAAATCTAACCAGGCCGGGAGATGATCAAAGCTCCCCGCCTTGGTGCCGGTGAACAGCGCGAGCGTAATAATGCCCATTGTTTTCTGTGCGTCATTTGTGCCGTGGCTGTGCGCCATCCATGCGGCGCTGAAGATTTGTAGTTTGCCGAATAGCGAATGAATAAAATGCGGCGTGAAACGATGCAGTGCGACAAGCAACAAGAACATCAGCAATGCGCCGAAAATGAAGCCGGCCAGCGGAGAAGTGATCATGGGAATGACGACTTTTGGCCACATGCCGGCATTCCATTTTATCACCGACCAATCGCCGCGCGCCGCAGCCAGCGCTGCGCCGCAAAGGCCGCCGATAAGTGCGTGACTTGAACTGGAAGGCAAACCGAACCACCACGTGGCCATGTTCCAGCCAAATGCGGCGATCACGGCGCAAAGCACTGTCGTCATTGTGACGATATTGGTGTCTACTAGTCCTTGGCCGATGGTGGAAGCAACTGCGCCGCCAAGCAGTGCGCCGGTGAGATTGAAGAACGCAGCCATAGCAATGGCCTGGCGCGGCGTCAGGACGCGCGTCGAGACTACCGTGGCAATCGCGTTCGCGGCGTCGTGAAAGCCGTTGCTGTATTCGAAAATGACGGCCGCGAGAACGACGGAAATCAGAGTGAACACGCGATCAGTTGGCTACGAATACTTGAGCGCCACCTGCAGGATGATGTTTCCAGCGTCGCGGCACCGATCGATCACTTTCTCCAACAGTCCATAAAGATCGTGCAGGAAAATAATCTGTTTGGGGTCATACGTGCCTCTGAAAAGATCGCGAAGCCGGTCCAACTCGAGCTTGTCGGCGTCGCCTTCGATCCCTTGAAGTTTGGCATTCATCTCCCGCGCGGTGCGAGCGTCGATTCCTTTGCGCAATTGCTTCACCATCGCCAGCACGGTTTCGGCTGCCTGATCGAGCAACTCAACCTGCTTTTGAAAACTGTGTCCGCGCAAATCCTCGGGACAGATCAAGATGCGCTCGCCGATTTTTTCGACCGTCTTCGGAATCTTATAAAGAGCAGCCGCCAGTTCCTGGATGTCTTCGCGCTCGAGTGGCGTGACGAATGTTTTCGAGAGCTGCTCGGTTAGTTCCTGTGTAATGCGTTTATCTTCGCGACGGCTGTGTGCAAACTCCTCGAGGTGCTCCGGTGTTTCATTTTGCTGGAGTTTTTCCAGCAGGCCGACCAGATGATGCACGCTGCTGTCGGCCGCCTGCGCACTCGCCTCCAGCAGATCGTAAAATTTTCCATCGCCTCCGATAAGTTTCTGAATCGAGAACATCCTTGCGTCAGTTCTAGCCGAGCGCATCGATCTGGGCAATGCCAGAGCTTGCCAGGCGCGTCGGCTGCGATCAGCGCCCGCGGCTACAGCATGATTACGAGGGCGATGCTGAACAGAGTGCTGCGACAGTGCTACACACCTGACGGGTCACAGCAACGTGCCGCGAAGGATAAACAGCGCCACGTTGAAATAAATCACCAGCCCCGTCACATCGACTAATGTTGCGACGAATGGCGCGGATGACGCTGCTGGATCGAGGCCGCAACGACGCAGCAAGAATGGAAGCATTGCACCGCTTATAGTTCCCCACAGCACTACTCCCACCAAGGCGGCGCCAACGGTGAGCGCGACCAGCCAATGATACTTACCGTAGTCAAAAATGTGCAAATATTGCCACAGCGTGATTCGGAAAAAACCGATGGTTCCAAGAATCAGGCCAAGTGACAATCCCGACAGCAATTCCTTGCGGACGACGCGAAACCAATCGCGCAGACGCAATTCGCCGAGAGCCATCGCGCGGATTACGAGTGTGGTCGCTTGCGACCCAGAGTTGCCGCCACTCGAAATGATCAGCGGCAAAAACATCGCAAGGATCGCCGCCCTTTCGATTTCACTATTGTAACCCTGCATGGCGGTGGCGGTCAGCATTTCGCCGAGAAACAGAACGACCAACCAGGTGGCTCGTTTTTTTACCATCCGAAAAAATGGAATGGTCGTGTAAGGCTCGTCGAGCGCCTCCACGCCGCCGAGTTTTTGGATGTCCTCTGTGGCTTCCTTCTCAGCGACGTCGAGCATGTCGTCCACTGTGACGATGCCAACGACCACGCCGCTCGAATCAACGACCGGCAGTGCCGTCCGATCATACTTGCGAAACGCATTGAGAGCCTCCTGCTGGGAATCGGTCACATTCAACGCCACGAAGGTTTGGTCGCGAATCTCGCTCACCTTCGCCGTGAGCGGCCGGAGCAGGAACTCACGCATGCGCACGTCATCGATCAATTTGCCGCGATCATCTACAACATAAATCACGTTGAGCGTCTCGCTGTCCTGGCCGTGTTCGCGAATATGATCGAGGACTTGCTGGACAGTCCAAGCCTCGCGCACTGCGATGAAATCCGGCGTCATCAAGCGCCCAACGCTGTCTTCGGGATAACCGAGCAGCGCCGTGGCGATGCGACGCTCCTCCGGCGTGAGCAATCGAATCAGCTGCCGCGCCGCGGCGCTCGGCAATTCTTCTAGGAGCGCCGTGCGATCGTCCGGTGCCATCTCGTTTAAGATTCCGACGACCTGCTCATGCGCCATCGCGCGGAGCAATTGTTGCTGCGCATCGACGTCGAAATATTCAAAAACATCCGCCGCCAGTGCATGCGGCAGAACGCGAAAGATGATCACCTGTTCGTCTTCCGGCAGATCAAGAATCACCTCGGCCACATCAGCCGGCGGCCATTCACGAAAGACTTCGCGCAGCGCCGCGAAATTGCGGGAGTCGATCATGCTCCTGATCTCGGGTTCTAGAATTTTGCCGACCACGCCGCGTTTTTAACACTCGCGGTTGGCCAAAGCAACGAAGCAACGGAGCAAATCCAAATCCCAAGATCCAAGCTCCAAACAAATTTCAATTCTCAATCATCAAACCACGTGAAAGTCCTGGTTGGTCGCGCGCGATTGAGATTTAGGATTTGTGGTTTGCCTGGAGCCTGAAGTTTGGGATTTCGGATTTTCCACGGCTTGGCATTTGCCGGAAACGTTCTCCTTGTCATTCCGAGCGAAGTCGAGGAATCTCTAGCTATTCCTTTGGCGGTGGCGATTTCCTCTCCGCTTGGAATTGCCCGAAAACGAGGCAAGATATTTCCTATGCCGGCAGTTGCTACAGCCCCAATGATTCGGCGAGAGATTGGCGACGATCATATTTGTCTACTCACGTTTGATCGCCCCGAGTCGGGCGCCAACATTTTCGATGCCGTCACGCTCGATGAACTAAATGAACATCTCGATTTCGTTCAGAATGACGCCTCGTTGCGTGGTTTGATTATCGCTTCGGCAAAAAAGTCAATCTTCATCGCCGGTGCGGATTTGAAGACGCTGTTGCAGCAGGCGCAGTCCGGCGACATGCGCGCATTCATCGCTAAAGGTCAGGAAATTTTCAATCGGCTCGCCAATCTAAAAATCCCGAGCCTTGCTGCCATCCACGGTGCTTCTGCCGGTGGCGGGTACGAAGTCGCGCTCGCGTGCGATTATCGAATCGCGAGTGATGATCCGGCAACAAGGATTGGACTTCCCGAAACGACGCTCGGCCTCATTCCCGCGTGGGGCGGTTGCACGCGTCTGCCGCGCCTGATCGGGACAGAGAAAGCTGCTGACGCGATTCTGAAAGGAAAGCTTTATTCAGCGCAGGAAGCATTGAAGCTTGGACTGGTCGATCAAGTTGCGCCCCGCGATCAACTTCTTGATCGCGCGCGGCAAAAATTGCGCGACGGAAAACGCAAAATGGAGGGCCCAGCTCCTGCGACGCCGGGCTCGCCGGAGCTCGCCCCTCCACACCAAGCCGGAAATCCGGCGCCACAGCGTGCGTATGAGATCATCAATAAAACTCTTTCAATTTCTCCCGAAGAATCATTGCGGATGGAGCTGGACGCGATTGTTGAGCTTGGCAAAGCGGAATCGACGCAGAACCTGATCCGCAATTTCTTTCTTGCGGAGAAATACAAGAAAGGATCTCCAGGTGCGCCGCCGGAAAAAGTGAAACACGCGGCTGTCATAGGCGCCGGCGTAATGGGCTCCGGCATCGCGCAGTGGCTCAGCGCTCGCGGCGTCACAGTGATCCTGCGCGACATCGCGCGAGAACAGATCGACCGCGGTTTGGCGAACATTGACAAAACTTATGCCGACGCAGTGAAGCGCGGCTTGATGACCGAAGAAAAGGCAAGGCAGGGTCGCGCCCGAATCTGTGGTTCCACCGCGCCGATGGAATTGCGCGATGTGCGATTCGTCATCGAAGCCGCCTCGGAGAAGATGAACATCAAGAAAGAAGTCTTCCGAGAACTGACGATGGAAGCAGGGCCGAAAACCATCGTTGCCACAAACACTTCGGCGCTTCCCGTAAGTGAGCTAGCCGATGTGACGGTTTCGCCCGAGCACGTGATCGGAATGCATTTTTTCAACCCGGTGAGCCGGATGAAACTGATCGAAGTTGTTATTGCAAAACAGACTTCAGACGAGACGCGCGAGCGCACGCTAGCCTTTTCTCGACAAATCGGAAAACTGCCGGTAGCCGTGCGCGACAGCCCCGGTTTCCTGGTGAACCGCGTTTTGTTTCCTTACTTGCTCGATGCCGCGGAGCTTTTCGAGAGCGGTTTGGAAGCCGACAAGATCGACAGCGCGTTGGTGCAATGGGGCATGCCAATGGGGCCGTTGCGGTTGATTGACGAAATCGGTGTCGATATCACCATCGATATTGGAAATACGCTCGAAAAAGCTTACGGGAAGCGCGACCACGTTTCCGCGGTCCTGCGTTGGTTGCGCGACCAGCAAATGCTGGGACGCAAAACGGGCGCAGGTTTCTACAAATACGAAGGCAAAACGCACAAACCAAACGAATCGCTGATGCAATGGCGCGTTGTAGCCGGGGGCAGTGACCCCGCCAGGAGCGAAGGCAGCACGAAAAGCCAGCCGGCGTCATCGCCCCCGGCTACAGACGTCGATCGCGCTCATCGGCTCGTTTTCTTGATGGTCAACGAGGCCGCGCGTTGCGTGGAGGAGAAGGTAGTCGATTCACCGGAAGACGCGGACTATGGAATGATTCTGGGGACGGGCTTCGCGCCATTCCGGGGCGGACCATTACGTTTCGCCGAGCATTTCGGACTGAAGAAGGTTGTAGACGAATTGGAACGGCTGGCGCGTAACGAGGAGAAATTTTTGCCATGCGAAATTTTGAAAAAGCACGCGCGCGATGGGACGAAGTTTTATGAAAACTGAAATCGCCGCTCAAACGCCCATTCATGTCATGTCGAGCGAAGTCGAGACATCTCTAATCTTATCAGAGAGAATCGAGAGATTCCTCGACTTCGCTCGGAATGACAGATGGATTATATGAAATCGCCGCTGGAAGCGCCGGAGAAGCAAATCGCTGAGGAAACCAGCGCTAAGGCGGAAAGGCCAGCGCCCGCTGTCATTGATACGTCGAAAATGGCCAAAGGCCAGCGCGAGGCGCTCGAGCTGGCTGAGGCCGCTCGCGATCCGCTCGAGGATCGTGGAAGTTTCGCCAGCAATCTTTTCGTCGGGCGTTACGATTTCGATCGGATTTACCCCTATCCCGCGCAAAGTGCAGAGGACCGCGCAACGGGCGAAGATTTCGTCCATAAGTTGGAAAGTTATCTGCGCGAACATGTCGATCCGGATGAGATCGATCGCACTGGCGAAATTCCGCCCGAAAATTTCAAAGGGCTCGCAGAGATCGGCGCTTTTGGAATCAAGGTGCCGAAGAAATATGGCGGTCTCGGTTTATCACAATCCAATTACGGACGGGCGGCAGTGTTGCTTGGGAGTTGGGATGGAAACGTTGCCGCGCTCGTTTCCGCGCATCAATCGATCGGTGTTGCCCAACCCCTGCTGTTGTTCGGCACAGAAGAGCAGAAACAGAAATACTTGCCGCGCGTCGCGGGAGGCGAAATTTCTGCGTTTGCGTTAACAGAGACGCATGCTGGCTCAGATCCGGCGACGATGAGTTTGCGCGCGGAACCTTCATCGGATGGCAGCGAATTTGTGTTGAACGGCGAAAAGCTTTGGTGCACGAACGGCGTGAAAGCCGGCGTGCTTGTTGTGATGGCGCGCACTCCGCCGAAAATGGTCGGCGGAAAAGAGCGCAAGCAAATCACAGCGTTCATTGTCGATGTCGATACGCCGGGACTGGAGATTGCGTATCGCTGCAGATTCATGGGCCTGCGCGCTCTCTACAATGCAGTCGTTAAATTTACGAATGTGCGCGTCCCGCGGGAAAACATCATTTTCAAGGAAGGCGCCGGATTAAAAGTCGCGCTGACGACGTTGAACACGGGCCGGCTCACGCTTCCCGCAGCCTGCGTTGGCCTTTCCAAGCGGCTGCTCGAAATCTCCCGCAAATGGGCAGGCGAACGCATTCAATGGGGCGTTCCCATTGGCAAACACGCCGCGATTGCTGGAAAAATTGCAGAGATGGCCGGCAACGTTTTCGCAATGGAAGCGATGACCTTTCTCACGTCGTCACTGCTCGATCGTAAGGCAGGCGATCTGCGCATCGAAACCGCGATGTGCAAAATGTGGGCGACCGAGACGACCTGGAGAATTGCGGATGACGCGATGCAGGTGCGCGGCGGCCGGGGCTATGAAACTGCGCATTCGCTCGCTGGCCGCGGCGAGCCGCCAATCGCGGTGGAGAGATTCCTTCGCGATTGTCGCGTAAACACGATCTTCGAAGGTTCGAGTGAGATCATGCGACTCTTCATCGCGCGCGAAGCGCTGGACCCGCATCTAAAAGTCGGTGGCGCAATTTTCAATACGCAACTGCCGATGTCCGAACGTGCGAAAGCCGTTCTCAGTTCCGGAAAATTTTACGCCGGCTGGTATCCGCGCCAATGGATGCCGAATGGTGCGGGCAAGATCGACAACTTGCATGAAACGCTTGCGGGGCACGTCAACTACGCGGCGCGCGCAAGCAAACGGCTCGCCCGCGGTTTATTTCATGCCATGGCGCGGTTCGGTCCGAAACTGGACCGGGAGCAACTGCTCCTTTCCAGATTTGTGGGGATTGCGACGGAATTATTCGCGATCAGCGCGACATGCTCTTACGCGCAATGGTTGCTCGGCCAGGGCAAGCCGGCCGATGAAATCCTTTCCGTCGCAGGTTATTTTTGCCGCTCCGCGCGAATGAGAATCGACAACCACTTTGCCGGCACAGCGCGCAACGTGGATAAACGCGGCTACGATCTCGTGCAGGAGTTGCTGGCTGGAAAACACGAACTGCTTCGCGACGGCATCGTGTAGGAGGTCAGGCAGCTTGCCTGACTCGGCCGCCAGGCTGCTAGCCTGGCGAATATCAATCATCAATGGAGGACTCGGCATGCAGGCTGCCTGCCGGCCTAGATAGGCTGGCAGCCTATCCTCCACCTGTGCTCCGTTGACCGCGCTGCTGCCACAGATTACGATCAACAATGAGTATCCCGTCCGTGCTCGCGGAGGCAACTTTATCTCGAAGCCGCACCACAAAGAGCGAAAAGCCCAAAACAACTGCGCCGTCGAACGTTCTCGAAACAATCCA
>DATASP010000273.1:0-4892 GCA_036269155.1 Candidatus Udaeobacter sp. | reverse complement strand
CGAAGGCGTCGATCTCGCAGTCGTCGCACGCGGCACCCCCGGTTATTCCGGCGCAGAACTTGCCAATGTCATCAACGAAGCGGCGTTGCTCGCGGCGCGCCGTGGATTAAAGGGAATCACCCTCGCCGAGCTCGAAGAAGCGCGCGATAAAGTTCGCTGGGGCAAGGAGCGCCGGAGCCTCGCGCTCAGCGAAAAAGAAAAAGAAAACACTGCATACCACGAGGCGGGTCACGCGCTGTTGCTCGAACTTCTTCCGCACACCGAGCCGCTCCATAAAGTCACCATTATCCCGCGCGGACCATCACTTGGATCGACCATGTGGCTGCCGGAAGAAGACAAATACACCAACCGCAAAAACGAGTTGCTCGCCGGTCTGGCCGTCAGCATGGGTGGCCGCGTTGCGGAGGAAATCATCTTTGGCGACATCACAAATGGGGCGCGTGGCGACATCAAAATGGCTACGGCAATTGCGCGCCGTATGGTTTGCGAATGGGGCATGAGCGAGAAGATGGGCATGGTCGAATACGGCGATCACGAGGATTACGTTTTCCTGGGTCGCGACATTTCTCGCGCGCGCGATTACAGCGAGGCGACTGCCGAGCAAATTGATCAGGAAGTGAAAAAACTGCTCGATGACGCCCATCAGCTCGCCAGAACAACGCTCACAGCGAATCGCGATAAGCTCGAGACAATCGCGAAGGCACTGCTGGAATTTGAAACGCTCGACGGCTCACAACTTAAAGAGATCGTCGAGCACGGCCGCCTTATTAATCCGCCACCAGGCGTTTCTCCGCCGCCCGGCAAAAAAATGCCGGCAGAAAAACCGCCCAAGCAAGTCGTAGCCGCGCCTGACGTTACACCGCCGCTTCCCGGCGCACTGGGTGGCGCGCCGGCTTGAGGGACGGCTTAACGTTGAGCCTTTCCCGGAAAGCGAGCCGCGCAATCGGCCAAGCATTTGTTTTGTTTTTAAGCCGCCGCGTCGGACGAGTTTTCCCAGGACGAACGCCCCAAGCGACTCAAGACGTGCTTCTCACGCCAGTCCTGGCGTGTTACAGATAAGGCACATCACAGCCTTTCGTGAACCGGAATGATCAGGCTTGGGCGGCCGGTGTCTGTATATTTGGGGCGCCGCTGGCGAGCGCTGCAACCGGGGTAGCGTCAAAGCTGCCGTTGCCTTGCACGTTACAGTTATGTGACCTCTGGAAAATGCGGCGCGCGCAGTTCGTTCTGATCGTCGCCACAGGTGCTGCATTCGCACTAATCTTCACCGCGAACGCACCCGCGACGGAGCCCAAGCGCGTCTTATTAGTCCAATCCTTTGGCAGCGGCGCAACGCCATTCACGGCCCGCTTAATGGCTTTCGAAACTGAGCTGATCGCGAAGATGGGCGATCGCGTTGACTTCGACGAAGTGTCTTTGGATATGGCGCGCTACGCCGACCGCGACGTTCAGGAAGCGATTGTTAATTATTTGCAAAAGCGGCAGGCCAAATGGCAACCCGATCTCGTCGTGTCGATCGGATCGTCGGCAACCGCCTTCGTAGCAAACTATCGTGACCGGCTGTTTCCAGAAACACCTGTCCTCTACGTAGTCGATCGGCGATTTTGATGCCATGCGGGAGATACCACCAAGCCGGCGCAAGGTGGAGATTAGCACGGCTGGCAGTGGCGACGGCAAAGTGTGCTTGAGCGTGCGGGACCATGGCACAGGCATTCGCACTGAAGTGCACGACCGCCTGTTCGACCAGTTCTTTACCACCAAGGAGCAGGGGCTGGGAATGGGACTGGCAATTGTGCGCTCGATTATAGAAGGCCATGGCGGTCAAATCGACGCGGAGAACGTTGCCGATGGCGGAGCCCGCTTTCATTTTACTCTACCGGTAACGAATCCGACGGCCTGAGGACCAAAGTCCTATATTCGAGCTAACTTTCCCCGAACAAATTATTTCGGTAATAGACAAAGAACAGTACTAACATATGTGGTCCGCAAATAATGGGCCTTGGATTCTGCAATCTCGCAAATAGCCGTTATGCCTAACGATCCAACTGATGATTCGGAACCTTTGCCGGCTTCCAGGATTGTTCCTGGAATGGCTCATCTGCGACAATATCCCGCTCATGATCTGGTTGCCTGGCAACCACAAGGCGTACTTGATGATCATCTGTTGGACGAAATTGGTGAATGGCTCTGCAATATCGAAAAAGTGTCTGCGCCGGAAAAGAGATTCGTTGATTTCAGTCGATTAACGGAAGTGGCAGTTCGTACCAGTCATGTTTTTGCATTTGCGCGGAAGCGGGCAGAGCAATTTGCCGGCGTCACTCCGGTGAAGTCGGCCTTGTATAGCGAAGATTGGGTCGGTTTTGGCATTGCCCTCCTCTACGAAAGTTTGATGAAGGAAACGCTGATCGACGCGCGCGCGTTTCGCGACCGCGCGACGGCAGCCGTCTGGCTGGGTGTGCCAGCGGAGATTTTGAAACTCGCAGATAAACCGGCGGCTCCCCCTTAGGCGCACTCCTTGTCTCCTTAGACTATAATCCTGATCGCTTCGAGATTCCCGCTAGCCGCGTACTGAAAGCTGAAGGATGAATCGCAAGGCTCAGCCGTACCAAAACGGACCTTCTAAAAAATCCTTCTCAAACGGTCAGTTTTCCGGTTATATATTCTCCGGGTAATTAGGTCTTCCGCTCCACAGATACCCTTTAATCTCTTTGTTCGGTAATTATGGAATGGGTGACGACAGTCTGGGCAATGTTAATGTGGGGATACGTGGCGACGGCTCTCATGCATCCTTTGGTCGGAATACGGCAGCGCGCTTTTACTTCATTCTGCCGATAAGGAAGGAAATTCCGAAATGACTGCCCCGACACCGTTCGTGTTCGTCATCGATGACGATGAATCCGTGCGAAGAGGGTTAAAACGATTGTTACGTTCGGCAAACTATGAAAGCGAGGTATTCAAATCGGCATCCGATTTTTTAGCGCGCCCGCCTCATTCGGGACCAGCCTGCGTCATTGTCGATGTACAAATGCCCGGCATAAATGGGATCGATTTCCAGCAGGCTTTGATTCAGCGCCGCCGTGAAGAGCAACTCGTTTTTATTACCGGTCACGGAAACATCCCCATGTGCGCTCGAGTGATGAAGGCAGGCGCTGTTGATTTTCTTCCGAAACCATTCAAATCTCGCGAGCTCTTGAAGTGCGTCGAGCATGCTTTGCATCGATCTGCCGAGCAACGACGCCGTGCAGCGGAAAGGTATGAAGCTCGTCGTTTGCTTGATTTGCTGACGCCGCGCGAGTTCGAAGTGATGCAACTCGTTATTAGAGGAATGTTAAACAAACAAGTTGGCGGCGAGCTTGGTGTGGCCGAGAAAACCGTGAAGGTCCACCGTGGCCGGCTGATGCAGAAGCTCGGCGTCACATCAGTAGCTGAGCTCGTGCAATTGGTGCAAAAGGCAGAGGTACCTGCGCGAGCCGGGAGTGAGACCAAAGTCTAATGTTATTCCCGTGAGATCGCGCGATAATTGAATGCGTGTCTCACATTTTCGCTAATCGGGTCGTCCCATGAAGCTCAAGTTTTATGGTACGCGGGGATCCATTCCCATCTGCGATGCCGGTTTCCAGCAATTCGGCGGCAACACCACCTGCCTGCAAATTACGTTCACCGATACGAACCGCATCGCCATTATTGACGCGGGCACGGGACTGCGAAATCTGGGCAGAGACCTTCGCGCCATCGGCCACAAGCAGGAACAAATCGTCATCTTGTTCTCGCATTTTCACTGGGACCACATCCAGGGCTTTCCGTTCTTTGCTCCGGCTTATGATCCGATGCAGAAAATCACCCTCCTGACGCTCGGCCGGGATCAGACGGTCACCGATTTGCGGGAGATTTTTGAAGTCCAAATGCAGGCGGAATATTTCCCCGTGCAATTGGATCACATGGGGGCCAATTTCGAGTTCCTGCAAATCGCTGATGCCAGCGAGCACTTTACCGGCATTAACAATGTGGAAACCGTCGTCACCGCTCAAAGGCACAACCATCCCGGCGGAGCGTATAGTTTCCGGATCGAACGAAAGGGAAAAGTGCTTGTCGTTTGCATGGATGTCGAGCATGGCGAGCAGATCGATCCGCGGCTGGTGAAGTTAGCGCGCTGCGCGGACTTGTTGGTCCACGACGCGCAATACACGGCCGAAGAATTGCAGAAACGGCGTGGATGGGGACACAGCAGCTTCGATCAAGCCATGCAACTTGCGGAAATGGCGGACGTGAAGAGCCTGGCCCTCACCCATCACGATCCGGACCACGACGACGAGTTTCTTGAGCGCATCGAAAAATTGTGTCGAGAACGGTTTCCTAATGCGGTGCTTGCCCGCGAAGGAATGGAAATCTCGATCGGAGAGACAACCTGAGGTTGCAAACAGGAGACCTCAGCGCAGTAGGAGGCCCTCAGCCCTGGAGAATCGCGGTCTTACCGCGGCTCCGCACAACCGGTTGATCGGTAATGATGACAGTCGTGCCCGGTTCGATGGTGTCGTAGACCTTCTGCGCAAACTCCGGGTTGATGCGGAGGCGCGCCGCGATCTTCTCGGCAGGAACGCTGGGGCCACTGCTCGTCACGCTCATCCACCGGCGCGCGGCGCGGCCCGGAGCCAACGAGCTTTCCCGGTCGGTCGTGCCTTCGAGCAACGAGAAGACGTGGTCTCCGAGCGATCCGCTTCCGTCGATTTCGACGGCGGCGCGCCCAATGGGAGTGCCATTGCGATAGACGTAAAGCGCGCGATCGGCAGCGCTGACGACGATGGTGATCGGTCCGGTCGAACTGCGCTCCGGCTTCCAGTCATAGTCATTACGCGCGAGTGGGTGCAACATCTCAGGCGTAAAATCCTTCGGCG
>DATASP010000272.1:0-5549 GCA_036269155.1 Candidatus Udaeobacter sp. | reverse complement strand
ACTATAGCTCTTTGGACTTAGCGATAATTTGGTTCAAGAGCTCATTTGCCGCGCGACTTAATGGACGTTGCTTTGGCCAGATCGCCACGATCTTTCGCTCAGGTTTGGGTGAAACGAGCGATCGATACTCTGGCAAGCCGGCGTGTTTTTTTCGCGCGGCCATCTCAGGAACCAGCGAGATGCCAACACCGGAATGAACAAGCGCTTGAATCGTCTCCAGTTGAGCGCTCCGAAAAGAGATCGTCGGTTTCAAGTCGCGCCGTTCGCAAAAATTCAATACCTGATCGCCCAGGCAGTGTCCTTCCTTCATCACGATAAAAGGCTCTTTTTCAAGATCAGCCAGGCGCACAGTTCGTTTGCGCGTTAACGGATGGCGCGGCGGCAATGCCAGGCGCAATTCCTCGCTAAACAAATCTTTTACTTCCATCCGCCGGTCCTGGATCGGTCGACTCGCTATCGCGAAATCGATTTCACACGCATTGGCAAGCTTGAGCAACAGCGCCGTCGTGTCTTCCTGCACGACGATTTCCACACCTGGAAATCGTTTCGCAAAGTCACCCAGCACCGCCGGCAGCAGATAGGGAGCAATCGTTGGCAGCACGCCTACGATCAAACGGCCGCGCAATAAGCTACGGGCGTCCGACGCCTCGCGCCTGGCCAGGTCAACTTCCTCAAGGATCCTCAGCGCGCGAGGCAGAAAAGCTTCGCCGTGTGCCGTCAGCTTGACCTCGCGTTTCATGCGATCAAACAATCGCTCGCCCAATTCTTCCTCCAGTTTCTGAATCTGCTGACTCAACGACGGCTGGGACACGTGGCATTGCTCCGCCGCGCGAGAGAAATTGCGCGCGCGCGCCACCGCCACCACATATCGAAGCTGGTGCATCTCCATAGGCGATTCCTATGATGATCACAGGAAACAAATATTTCAACTATCACGCCAAACCGCTCAATCTTCTCCTCAGCTCTTGTCCGGAATTCCACTCAACCCATAAGGAGAAATCACATGACAACTGAAGCCAAATGTCCATTCCACCACGCAACCACCGGCGGCACGACAAATCGTGAGTGGTGGCCTAACCAGTTAAAACTCGAACTTCTTCACCAGCATTCGTCCAAATCGAATCCGATGGGTGAAGACTTCGATTACAGAAAGGAGTTCGAGAGCCTCGACTTCGCTGCGTTGAAAAAGGATCTCGCGGCTTTGATGACCGATTCGCAGGATTGGTGGCCGGCGGACTTCGGACACTACGGCCCATTATTCATTCGCATGGCCTGGCATAGCGCCGGAACTTATCGCACTGGCGATGGTCGCGGCGGCGGTGGCAGAGGCCAACAACGCTTCGCTCCACTGAACAGTTGGCCGGATAACGTCAGTCTGGATAAAGCGCGGCGCCTTCTCTGGCCTATCAAACAAAAGTATGGACACAAGATTTCGTGGGCCGACCTGATGATCCTTGCCGGGAACGTTGCGCTCGAAACCATGGGATTCAAAACATTCGGTTTCGGCGGTGGTCGCGAGGATGTTTGGGAGCCCGATCAAGATGTCTATTGGGGAGCCGAAAAAAGGTGGCTCGGCGGCGACATCCGATACGCGCACGGTTCGCCCGGTGTCATTGAGGATCACGCGGTGCTCGTCTCCGACGAGGATGCGGATGGCGACGTTCATAGTCGCCGATTAGAAAATCCGTTAGCTGCAGTGCAGATGGGTTTGATCTACGTCAACCCAGAAGGACCGGACGGTAACCCGGACGCGACTCTTGCGGCGACAGACATCCGGGAAACGTTCAAACGCATGGCCATGAATGACGAAGAAACGGTCGCGCTCATCGCCGGCGGTCATACCTTTGGCAAAACACACGGCGCTGCGCCTTCGTCGAACGTCGGTCCTGAGCCGGAAGCGGAAGGACTCGAGGCACAGGGCCTCGGTTGGAAGAACAGCTTCAGGACGGGCAAGGGTGGCGACACCATCACCAGCGGTTTGGAAGTCACCTGGACCACGACGCCGACCAAATGGGGCACAGGTTTTTTTCAACACTTGTTCGGCCATGAATGGGAACTAACAAAGAGCCCGGGTGGCGCGCATCAATGGGTAGCGAAAGGAGTCACCGCCACCGTGCCCGACGCGCACGATCGAACGAAAAAGCATCGGCCGACGATGTTGACCACCGATCTCTCACTGCGGATCGACCCGTCGTACGAACGAATCTCGCGACGCTTTATGGAACACCCGGACGAGTTCGCTGATGCGTTTGCTCGGGCGTGGTTCAAACTCACGCACCGCGACATGGGACCGCGGGCGCGCTATCTCGGGCCGGAAGTTCCTGTGGAAGATCTCATCTGGCAGGACCCAATTCCGGCGGTAAACCACAAACTAATCGATGCGCGAAATGTCGCGGCACTGAAGGCAAAAATTCTGACATCGGGTCTGTCGATCTCGGAGTTGGTTTCAACCGCTTGGGCATCTGCCTCCACTTTCCGCGGATCCGACAAACGCGGCGGCGCGAACGGCGCTCGCATTCGTCTGGCGCCGCAAAAGAATTGGAAAGTTAATCAGCCAGCCCAGTTGCGTAAGGTGCTGAAAAGGTTGCAAGAAATTCAGACCGCATTCAATCGGTCGCAATCCGACGGCAAGAAAGTCTCGTTAGCAGACCTGATCGTGTTAGGCGGGTGCGCGGGAGTCGAGCAAGCGGCCAAGAATGCCGGTCACAATGTAACCGTGCCGTTTACCCCGGGACGCAGCGACGCGTTGCAGGAGCATACCGACGTCGAATCCTTCGCGGTGCTAGAGCCGATCGCGGATGGCTTCCGCAATTACCTCAAAGGCAGATACACTATTCCGAGTGAAACACTCTTGATTGATAAGACGCAGTTGCTAACTCTGACCGCGCCCGAAATGACTGTGCTCGTCGGCGGGATGCGCGTTTTGAAAACGAACATCGGAGGGACGCAGCATGGCGTCTTCACCAAACGGCCGGAGTCATTGACTAACGACTTCTTCGTGAACCTGCTCGACATGCGCACCGAGTGGAAAGCCGTCTCACCTAACGGCAGTGCGGAGTTGTTTGAAGGCCGCGATCGGATAACGGGCGAACTGAGGTGGACCGGCTCGCGCGTGGACCTTGTCTTCGGCTCAAACTCACAACTCCGCGCGCTGGGCGAAGTTTACGCCAGTTCCGATGCGGAGAAGAAGTTTGTTAACGACTTTGTTGCGGCCTGGAACAAGGTGATGAATCTCGATCGATTCGACATCGCGTATCTTCCGCACCGCGTCGGCGCCGTTCCTTCCCCGGCTCGGATGCATCTATCGGCGCAATTTTCGCGACGTTCAGCTGCGACTGTATGAATTGACTCCTGACCAGCAGCTCGCGGCCTTTGATGCTGGTCAGATTGACCTGGGCTTCTCGAGAAAACTGCCGCCGGACCGGCGCGCGGAATTCGAAGAAGAAAATGTCTACACCGACCAGCTAGGAGTCGCCCTGTCCCCGATCCACCGGTTGGCAAGGGAGCGGATTGTTCGCCTCAAGGAATTTGCTTCTGAACGATTCGTGCAATTTCACCGAAAAGGAGCTCGTACCTTGTTTGATGAAGTTATCGCAGTTTGCCGGCGCGCAGGTTTTTCGCCTACGATCGTCAACGAGCCGGATTTTATGGCCACTGTGCTGACCCTCGTGGAGAGCGGACTATGTGTGTCCGTCGTGCCTGGTTGTGTCCGATGCCTAAAGCGCCCAGTCGTTATTAAACCAATTATTCCAAAATCAGCTCAGATCCCGTTGTGCGTGACGTGGCGAAAGTCCGACCCGAGCCCAGTGCTAATGGCGTTCTTGGAAATCCTGAGAGAGCTAAAACCCGCGATTCGGAAGCAAATGGAAGAACATCCGTGGGACGAAATCCGACCAATACGCCTTCGCAACAAATCGCAACCTGTGAAACCGTTGAATTAGCTATCGGCGATAAACCGACCACGCGTGTCGCTGATGTGCGTTCCTGACGAAACGTTTTAGTTATACAAAAACTCGGTCGGCATCGTCGGGACAAAGGCCGACTCAGCCCAGCCGCGAAAAAATTCTGGCAGTGCGGCAAAGAAGGTGCGTCACCTGCAGCGCGACCAAAGGCGTTACGCGCGCCGCGGTAAGAATTTGGAAGCGTGCGAAGGAAGCGACAGGAATAATACGCTTTAGAATAGCCTAACGAGTTCGCGACCTTTCGTCATACAAAAAACCCAGAGCCTACCTGCAAAAAAGCAGAACGATTACGAATGGCGAAGCAGCCGCGTGCCATTTGGGAGACAGCGAAGCTGTCTTCCAGCATCTGAAACCTAACAATCTCGTCATTGGCGACGGTGAGCACGATGGCGAAGTCCGTCGTCACGACTTTGCCGTTTCGCTTGAGTTTCGACGTGAGCGAACCAAGTATCGCTGCTCGGTTGTCGCTGGCCGGAATGTCATGAACTTCAAAGCTGATCCGCTCGATCATGGCGCGCGCGTCACGAACGAAATCAGTGATGGCGACTCTGCCGGACTTGTGGCCGATCCATGGTAAAGCGCCGGTATCGCCAGCAATGTCCCACTCCAGCGTCTCGCTAAACAGCTTTGCGATTTCGGACGGTTCGGCACCACTACCCATGCGGCGAAGAAACTCTTGCGCGAGCCGAAGGATATCGTTCTGACTCATGGGTATCTCATGTTTGTATGCGCGCGTGCCGCAACGCCTCACGCGAATTAGACGAATAACCTTATAAATGCACGGCTCGATTTCACTTCATCCTTGAAACTCGTTCGCTGCCCACGGTCACTCGCTTCTACCCTCGCCACTTTACCTTCTATGTCGCTCACCACCATTCGCTCCATTCATAATTACTGCCAGTCCGGCTCGGACCTTCAGCCTTTCAGTACGCCGACCACTGCAGCCCGAGTGGAACCGCGTCACCCGCACCCCGACCAACGGCGTTAGCTGCGCGGCGGTAAGAATTTCGAAGTGTGCGAGAGAAGCAACTTCGCAAGATTAATGACTTTTAGAATGACCTAACGAGACACAAGATCAGCGACCGCGCCCGAGAGCGCCCGTGGCTGCAAGTTCGACGAAGTAGTTACACGAAAGCTACGCATCGGAACGGGGGGCGGTTCGCCGCATTGCCTGGTTAGATCATCCCTCGTAGGCCTCCGCATTGCACCAATTATCGCATCCGCGCATAAAGCAGAACGATGTAGAGAATAAAAGCAGCGTTCGTAAATACGACCAGCGTCTTATGATACCACTCCCGGCGAGTCAGTGCGCCAATAAATAGTGTCAGGCCGAACATCGTTTGAAATATGAGCTTCGTTAGATTTGGGAGCTGGCCATCCAGGAGAAGGTGTTTGCCTATACTCACCATAATAATGGCGACGCCGAGTGCGAAAAACCAGCGGCGTTGCGCGTAGAAGCTCTGTTTTAGATCGATGAATGCTTCCCCGGAGAAATCTGGAAAAACCAATCCGGCGACAATGTAAAGAAGGATGGTTTCCAGCACCATGATAGCGAATTGCTCAACCGTCCAATCGCGGTGGGTTCGC
>DATASP010000271.1:0-15051 GCA_036269155.1 Candidatus Udaeobacter sp. | reverse complement strand
ACGAGCGCATTGATTTCCGCGGCGGCTTTCTTCACCTGCTGCCTGTTTTTCAAAACGACTGCGGTGAGCGGGTAGCCAAACGCACCGATTACAATGCCCAGCGCGACAAAGGCGGCGACGAGTCTCGCCCAGTCTCGATCGCTCCTCGTCCAATTTCGGGGCCACTGCAACGCATTGCCGACGTAAGTCATCGCCAACAACCAACAAGCCGGAGCTATTACCGGCATGCTGTAACGAGCGACAGCGCCCGGAACCAGATTGACCGCGACAAACGGCGCCGCGATTCCCCACGCCAGCGCGCGTGCGAAGCGCTGCTGTGCTGGATCATGAAATTTTGAAAAACGGGCGAACGGAAACAGGAGAACCCAAGGCAGAAAATACATGAGACTGCGCGGGATGTTTTGAATCCAATCGAAAAATTTGAAATCAATGCCTCTTAGCCTCCCGGTGAATTGAGCCGACCACTTATCTACCGCCGCCTCCGTCGTCGTGCGTTGCACAAAAGGAATGGCCCACGCTGCTGGGATCGCCAGCATGATAGCAAGCCCCACGAAGTGCGCGGGATGAAACAAAAGCCGCCAATCTTTCGTATGCCAAAGTACGGCAAGCACGATCGCGTAAAAAAATACCAGGTGCGTCGGGCCCTTTGCCAGCAGGCCTATGCCAAGAATGACCGATGCCGGAGTCCAGATGAGCCAGGGCGACTTTTTTTGATCCCAAAAGCTTAGCCAAAAAATAATCGCCAGACCGCAAAGCGAGACGTAGAGCGCTTCGATTTCAATCAAGCGGCCTTTCTCGATCATCCCAATGTTCGTCATCCAGATTAGGGCCGCAACGATTGATCCTCTCGGGCCAAGACTCGGGCGCGCAATAGTGACGAATGCGATGGCCACGGCAAGCACGGCAAGCGCCGACGGGAGACGCGCTGTCCACTCGTTACGCACTCCAGAAATTTTGAAGGATGCCGCCACCAGCCAATTCACAAGAGGAGGCTTGCGATAGTAGGGGTTGCTTCCGACCTCAGGAACGATGTAGTTACCAGTCTCGAGCATCCGAATTGCCGGCAATATTCGTCGCCCTTCTTCTCCTTTAATCGCGATAGAACCCAGCGACGGCAGGTAAATCAAAGCCCAGGCCAGCAGGACAATGGCGAGGGCTCCCAAGCGCGAATTCATTGAATGCTGGATGTTGGACATTGAGCTTTGAACGTCAAATCAAACCGGAGCGCAGCTTGACGAGAAGTCCTCGCGCAGCTATCCTAAGCGTCTAGTCCGCGCGCTGATTAGAGTGGGAACTGGTGTCCCACTCTTTTTAGTCTGCGGGCTGCATGTTTTATGAACGCGGAATTTATTGCCATGCTCGATTACCTGGAACGAGAGCGCGGAATCAAACGCGACATTTTGCTCGAGGCGGTTTCGAACGCCCTGCTCTCCGCCTCGAAGAAGAGCGTCAGCGCGTCGCGCGATTTGCGCATCGATATTAATCCGAAGAACGGCGAAATCCGGGCACTGGCCAATCTGGTGGTGGTCGATCAGGTCACCAATTCGCAAGATGAGATCGAGCTTTCGAAGGCGCGCAGGATCAAACCGGACGCCAACATCGGTGACACGGTGGAAGTAGAAGTCACTCCGAAAAATTTTGGGCGCATCGCGGCGCAGACGGCAAAACAAGCCATGATGCAGCGGATTCGCCAGGCTGAGAAAGAAATGATTTACGAGGAGTTCAAGGACCGCGCGGGTGAGATCGTGAGTGGAACTGTGCGGCGCTTCGACCGATCCGACGTCATTCTCGATCTTGGAAAATTTGAAGCGATCATGCCGCAGCGCGAGCGCGTTGTCGTGGAAGATTACAATGTGGGCGACCGTCTCCGCGCGTACGTGGTTGCAGTCGAAAACGGCGTCCGCGGACCGGAGATCATCGTCTCGCGCAGTCATCCCAATTTCGTGCGCCGGCTCTTTGAACTGGAAGTGAGCGAAATCGCCGACGGCACCGTGGAGATTCGCGGGATCGCACGCGAAGCTGGTTATCGAACCAAGATCGCAGTGTGGAGTGCAAACGAAAAGGTGGATCCGGTAGGGGCTTGTGTCGGCATGCGCGGCTCACGCGTCAAAAACATCGTACGCGAACTCAATAACGAAAAGGTCGATATCATTCGGTGGAGTTCCGATCCAAAGGAATACGTTCTCGAAGCGCTTAAGCCCGCGAAAGTGAAGAATCTGGCTTTCGATACTGAGAAGAAGAGCGCCCAGATCTCTGTCGACGAGGACCAGCTTTCGCTCGCGATCGGAAAAAAGGGGCAGAACGCGCGGTTGACGTCGCGCTTAACGGGGTGGGAGATCAACATCGGCAAGGACACATCGGCAACAACTGTGGTAGAACAGAAGGTAGCGCAAGCTGCACAGACGCTTGCCGGTGCCCTGCCTATCAGTGAAGAGCAGGCGCTCACCCTAGTAAAATCTGGTTTTACGAACCTGGAGGGATTGCGCGATGCTGACGTGCAGGATTTGGTGGATATTCTCGCCGTCGACGAAACAAAAGCGCGCGAGATTTACGAGGCAGTGCACCGGCAGGAACTCGTACAGTAACACGGCTCTGGTTTAGGGACGCTTGAGCCATGAGCGAAATTTTGAACGAATTACGATGGCAACGAAGACGAGCAGCAAAACTGCAAGCCGCAAGCCAGCCGCGCACGCGGCCGAACGCAAGACTACTGCTGCTGACAAGCCGGCCGCTGCACCCAAATCAAAGGTCCCGAAGAAGGACGTAAAGAGCGACATCCCGCGAGGAAGCGCAGCCGCGACTGGAGCAAGTGAATCGGGTGTAACTCCGCCGCACGAATCAGAGCCGCCCTCTGCTCCGGCGCGTACCCAAGAAGTAGAGAGCGTCTCGTTAATCGATCGGAAAAAATCGCGCAAAAAGACCGAAGATGCCGAGCCAAAAACGAGACGCGACGTTTTACCTCCGATCTCGCGAATCCGAGCCTCGCTAGAGGCTACTGCTGCGCCGCCGAAACCTGGGGCATCCGAAGCTCCGCCTGCGGAAGCGCCTCCGACGGAAGCACCGGGCACCGTGACAGCTGGGCCTGTCGTCGGCGCACCTTCTGACGAGGCCGAAGGCGGATCTCAGAAGATCATTCTGATAAAACCCCCGATTATTGTTAAGCAGCTGGCAAGTGAGCTCGGACTAAAGCCGCATCAAATCATCGCTGAGTTGATGACGTACAACATCTTCGCCAACATCAACCAGACAGTCGAACCCGAGATCGCGTCAAAGATCGCAGAGACCCACGGGTTTATTCTGGAAAAAGAGCGGCGTGAAAAAGGCGCCGGCGTTCACAAAGTAGAACAGGTAGTCGTTGCGCCGCCGCCGCCGGTTATCGAAAAGGAAGAGGAACTCAAGCCGCGCGGTCCCATCATCACATTTATGGGCCATGTCGATCACGGCAAAACAACGCTGATGGATTCGATTCGCAAGACGCGTGTAGCGGCTGGTGAAGCGGGTGGAATCACGCAACACATCGGCGCCTACACCGTCAATCATAATGGTGCGACAGTGACCTTTATCGATACGCCCGGCCACGCCGCCTTCACCGCAATGCGCGCGCGGGGCGCTAATGTAACCGATATCGTCGTTCTCGTTGTTGCCGCAGATGATGGCATCATGCCGCAAACAATCGAAGCCATTAATCACGCCAAAGCAGCGCCGCATGTGAAAATCATGGTCGCAATCAATAAGATCGATCTGCCTTCAGCGAACGTCGACAGAGTGAAGAAACAACTCCAGGAACGCGAATTGACTCCGGAAGATTGGGGAGGCGAAACGATTGTTTGTCCGGTCTCGGCAACCAAGGGCTCCGGAATTGATCACCTGCTTGAGATGATGACACTGCAAGCGGAGGTAATGGAGCTTAAGGCATCGCCCACGGCCAGACCACGCGGCACTGTCATTGAGGCGCAAGTGGAAGCGGGACGCGGCCCCACCGCGACTGTCATCGTGCAGATGGGCACGTTAAAAGTCGGTGACCCATTCATCTGCGGTGATTACAGCGGCAAGGTAAAATCGCTTCTGGACGATCGCGGCCAACCGGTCAAAGAGGCCGGACCTTCCACCCCGGTGAAAGTGCTTGGGTTTACCGGACTGCCAAATGCCGGTGACGAATTCCTTGTCATGGAATCCGAGCGCGCTGCGAAACAGTTGAGCGATGAACGCCTCGAGGCGAAACGTGCGAGCAAGCTGTTCGTTCCCCAAAGAGCAACGCTGGAAACTCTGCTTGAAACGGCGGGAGGCCAAAAAGTTCTGCGCATCGTGTTGAAATGCGATACGCAAGGCTCGCTGGAAGCGCTTATCGGAGCGTTGAAACAGATCGAAAGCAAAAAAATCAGTCTCGAAATTATTCACTCTGCCGTCGGACCGATTTCGGAATCGGACATTTTGCTGGCAAGCGCTTCGGACGCGGTCGTGGTCGGTTTCAATATTAAGGTCGAGTCGATGGCTGTTTCTGCTGCCAAACGCGAAGGCGTGCAGATCAAGCTTTACAGCATCATTTACGAATTACTCGACCAGATTAAGGACGCCATGGCCGGACTGCTTGAACCCGAGCTCCGCGAAACAGTTGTCGGGCACGCAGAGGTGAAGCAGGTTTTCCAGCTAAGCAGAGGCATTGTCGCGGGTTGCCTGGTCACTAATGGCCGCATCGCCCGCACTGCGCGCGCTCGTGTTCTGCGAAAGCGCCAGCCGGTTTACGACGGCGGCATTTCGACACTGCGACGTTTCCAGGACGACGTGAAAGAAGTGCGCTCCGGACTCGAATGCGGGATAAAGCTGGGCGACTTCAGCGAATACCAGGTAGGTGACGTGATCGAGTGTTATCAGCTCGAACAGATTGCGCAGAAACTGTAGGCAGTTGCATCGTTACAACGTTACAAAAGTTAATAAGGCGTTCCCCCGTTTTAACATTGTAACGCTTTTAACTTTTTAACCCGGCTTCGCCATGAAACATCGGCAACTACGCGTAAACGAACTCGTAAAACGTGAGCTAAGTGCAATCATTGCGCGCGAAGTAAACTTCGAAGGCGTTCTCGTCAGCGTTAATGCTGTCGATGTTACGCCCGACCTGAAAAGCGCCCACGTGTTCGTAAGCATTCTCGGACCGGCACCCGGCGCGAGCGTGATTGATAAATTGGAAGCGCATCGTCCCGCGCTGCAAGCTGAACTCTCTCGCCATGTTGTTTTGAAATACACGCCACATCTGGTTTTTCATCTCGATGATTCCATAGAACGCGGCGCGCGCGTCCTTGAGATTTTGCAGGACCTTGAAAAGCCCAGCGGCGGAAACGAGTGAGCAACACCACGTTCGAGCAAATCGGAAAGGTGCTGCGCGAGAATCAGCATTTCGCGATCCTGGGCCATGTTCGTCCGGACGGTGACGCGCTCGGCAGTCAGCTCGCTCTCGCACTGTCGCTTCAGCAGCTCGGCAAGGACGTTTGTGTTTGGAACGAAGACGGCATGCTCGACAAATATTCATTCCTGCCGCGCGCCGAATTGTTGACCAAACCTCCGGCGACGCCTGCTCAAGTCGATGTCGCCATCGCGCTTGACACGGCAATTCAAAATCGGCTCGGAACTGCGCTCGCCGCAGTTGGTTCAACAAAAATCTGGATCAACATCGATCATCACCTCAGCAATCCCGGCTACGGCGATCTGGTGATAGTCGATGTAAGCGCGCCGGCTACGGGAGAAATCATTTTCAACCTGATCAAGAGCCAGGGCCTCCCTTTCAATCACGATATTGCAGAAAATCTTTATGTCGCGATTTCCACTGACACCGGTTCCTTTCAATATCCGAAAACTAGCGCGCGAACCTTCGCAATAGCCGAGGAACTTGTGCGCGCTGGCGGCCTCGACGTTGGAAAAATAAGCCAGCAATTATACGAGAACCATCCCCGACGCCGCCTGGAATTGTTGCGAGAACTTCTTCGCACCATGCGTTTTACTGCGCACGATCGCGTAGCAAGTTTTAGCCTCAGCTTAAAAACCGCAGCAGATCTGAGGGTTCTCCCCGAAGACAACGAAGGCCTCATCGATAATCTTCGGGCAGTTCGCGGCGTGATCGTCGCCGTCTTTTTTGAAGAGCTTGCAGAAGGCAAAGTGCGCGTCAGCATGCGTTCGAAAGACGAAGCGATCGATGTCTGCGCGATTTGCCAGAAATTCGGCGGCGGCGGGCATACACTGGCTGCAGGCGCACGCATTCGAGGAAGTCTTGCCGAAGTCGAGGAAAAGGTTCTGGAGGAAATTCGTGAAGTCCTTAAACGCGGGTCCTGACGGCGTCCTGCTCGTCGATAAAGCTGAAGGGATGACCTCGCACGACGTCGTTGCGCTGACGCGGCGAAAGCTCGACACAAAAAAAATCGGGCATTGCGGCACGCTCGATCCGATCGCCACCGGTTTACTGCTGCTCACGATTGGGCGTGGCACAAAAGTCCAGGATTTGTTGATGAGTGAAGATAAGGACTACGCCGGCACGTTTGTGCTCGGTGTGACCACCGACACGCAAGATCGACAAGGCGAAGTAATTCAGCAGCGCGCAGTCCCGCCGCTAAATGAAAATCAAATTCGCGCCGCATTTGAAAAGTTCCGCGGGGATTTTTATCAGCTGCCGCCGATGGTCTCCGCAAAAAAGCACGGTGGCGTGCCGCTCTACAAGCTCGCTCGTAAGGGACAAGTAGTCGAGCGCGAGCCGCGCCTGGTGCACGTTTATCACTACACACTCGATCGGATCTCATTGCCTGAAGTCGACTTCAGCGTCCTATGCAGCAAGGGATTCTATGTCCGCACATACGTGCATGACATCGGCGACGCCCTCGGCTGTGGCGCCCACTTGAAATCGCTACGTCGATTGAAATCCGGCCGGTTCGATGTGACGAATGCGATCACGGTGGACCAGATCAAAAATGCAACACGCGAAGAAATTCTCGATCGGATGCTGAGTCTTCCGGAAGTTTCGAGAATGCGCGGAGCTTGAGGGAAAATGAGGAGTGATTCGTTACACTGTTACATCGTTACATCGAAGCGCCCTTGTAACCTTTGTAACCTTTTAACGCTTCAACGTTTTAACACTTCAAGGTGGCGAAGGCATTCGTCATTTGATTGATGGAAACGCTTCGATCCATCCCCCAGTTATCGGAATTACGTGGCCCCGTATTTCTCGCGATCGGAGTATTTGATGGCGTTCATCTCGGCCATCAAGCCGTCATCTCGACTTCCGCCGAACACGCCCGGGCGGTCAACGGAACGCCGGTCGTGGTCACATTCGACCCGCATCCGGAAAAGGTATTGCGACCGGAAGCCGCGCCTCATTTGCTCACCGCCACCTCACACAAAATCGCTTTGATTCGGGATCTCGGAGTGGGCCATCTTCTGATTATTACATTTGATAAACAATTTGCTGCAACCGAGCCCGAAGACTTTGTGCAGCAATTAGTGAAACATTCGAAGCCGCTGCGCGAAATTTGTGTCGGACACAAATGGTCGTTTGGGAAAAACCGCCGCGGCAACCTCGAACTACTTAACCAGTTTGGCGCCCGCTTCGATTTCGGAGTCGTGGGAATTCCGCCGGTGACAGTCAATGGCGAACTGGTGAGCAGCACGGCGATTCGGCAAGCCGTGGAAGCAGGCGATCTGGCAAAGGCGGCACGGATGCTTGGCCGCGAATACACAGTCCTTGGAACTGTTGTGAGCGGTGACAATCGAGGAAAAAAAATTGGATTCCCAACGGCAAACTTGAGCGCTCACAATGAACAGTTCCCACCGAACGGCGTCTATTTCGCCCAGGCGAAGCTGGATGGAGTCCTGTATCCGGGCGTGGTGAACCTGGGTTATCGGCCAACCGTGGACGCCGGCAAATCTGAGCGCATTTTGGAGATTCACCTTTTCGATTTCGAGCGCGACATTTACGGAAAAGATCTTGAAGTGCGATTCATGCGCTACCTCCGGCCGGAGAAGAAATTCGAGAGTGTCGAGGCGCTCGCCCACCAGATCGATCTCGATGTGAAGCAGGCCCGCGAGCTATCTGCGGCCTAACCGGGACAATGTCTCAAAACCGCAGCCGGGCGACGTCGCGCACCTCTGGTGTTTTGCGAACGGCAACGATGACAGCGAAGGCGCCAACCACAAGGCCGCACCCGAACGCGAACACGAGCAACAGCCAGATCGGGAAGTCCGACAATTGCATCACGCCTTGGCGAATGAAAGGACCACCGAGCAAATAGGCAATTCCGCTTCCGATTAATGTCAGACCGAGGAAAATCATTGCGCGCAGCCATCGCGGTTCGCGCCGGGCCGCAGGCAATTTGGCCATGACGCGCGCGGTGAAGCCCTCATCATCAATATACGGCGTCGCCTCGCGGAGTTGCCGGTCAAGCGTTTCGTCGTCGATCATTGCGTTCATTATATCAATTTGGGCCCCACGCCGCCAGTGTGCGTTTTAGTTTTTCGCGTCCTCTAAGCACGTTCGTCTTCACGGTGCCGAGCGGGATATCGAGGACGCGCGCGGCTTCATCATGCGACAATCCATTTTGGCAGCAAAGGACAATCGCCGTGCGCTCGTGCAATGGAAGCAGACCCAGGGCATGCATAAGATCATGTCTCAAACCAGGATCGACAGTCTGCGGATCGTGCTCTGCTTGCAATAGCTCGTCGTCCACGCCAACAAGCTCTTTGCGTTTGCGCGCATCTTCACGAAAACAATTGTAAGCGATGCGATAAAGCCATGTGGAAAATCGCGCTTCACCGCGAAAGCTTCGAATGTTTTTGTAAACACGAAGGAAAGTTTCCTGCGCAAGGTCATCGGCCAGGGCCATATCTGTGCGGGTGAGTTGTCGAAGCAGACCACGCACACTGGACTGATGCCGGCGCACGAGTTCGCCGAATGCGTGCTGATCGTCATCGACAAGAACTCGTGCGATAAGGTCCGCATCAGTTAGCTCCACAGCCTCGATATTAAGGTGCCGGCGGAGGAGGAGGAACGTTGTTTTTGCCTTCCAGTTTCCATACAAGGAGATAGCCGAGGCCGATGAGAAACGGAATCAGTCCCAATGACCATACGCCGCCTTCCCAATCGTTCACGGCGCCAAAGAAGATCATGGCACCGAGCCCAACCATGGTCCAAATGACTCCACGCCGCACGTCGGACCGCCGGCGCACCGACCGCACGGCAGGCGCAATCAGCTCCGCCGGAATTGGCTGACCTTTCTCCACCATCATCCGGATGGTGCGCTGCCGCATGCGACTCACTAGAAGGGTGAACATCCCTATCATGATCACGATCAGCACCGGCGCGCCAAAGACCGACAGAAATATGATCGCCACGATTGGAATCGCGATGAAGTCGCGCATCTTCCGAAGATCGGCATCTTCATCCTTATCGCCTGTATCGATGGTAATTCCGTGATGGCCGCGAAGCTTTTTCTCCAGCTTTTGGTGAATTCTGTCGGCGAGATCCGATGGAGAAACACTGGCGGTTGTCGTCGCTGTTGATGTTGCTTCTGGCGGACTCGCGATCGGCGATGCCGTGGGGGCCTGCGCAAACAAGCCCGCAGCCAGCGCAATGGAGCAAATGCAGAGGAGGATTAATTTTTTCATATTCATGCTTTGGTCATAGGATGCACTAACCACCCGATTTGGATTCAACAATTTCACGACTGCGGGAGCAATTAAAAGGTTGCGCCGCGTGGGGGCATGGACATTATTATCCCCCTCTTAAAACGCGGGTGTAGCTCAGTTGGTAGAGCACCACCTTGCCAAGGTGGACGTCGCGAGTTCGAGCCTCGTCACCCGCTCCAGCTTTCGCTTGGCGCATAGCGCAAAACGAAGGCTGGAAATCCGAGGGCGAACGTCCGCTGAGTCCCAAGAGAAGGATTTTGCGGCGCGTATCGACCGCCGCTAAGGTAATTGAAATGCAAACTGAAGAGCTTGGGTACGTCATTGTGACGCCGTACTCGATACGCAAATCACGTACCGGCGGCATCGTTGGCCGGTTGATTTCCCGCACGGGACTCGATCTGGTCGGGGGACGCATGTTCGCGCCGAGTGCGGAACTGGCGACGCGCTACGCAGACACGATCGTGACGGAAACCGATCCGCGTCATCGAGCCACGCAGGAGCTGATCCGTAAGTACGTCCTCAAGAATTTCACCGGCGAGAAAAACGGTCAGCAAGCGCGTGTATTATTCCTCATCTTTCGCGGCCCGGACGCGGTGGAAAGGATTCACCGCACCGTAGGACATATCGTGCACGAGCGGACAAGCGGCGAAACGATTCGCGACACATACGGCGATTATATCACGGATGATTCTGGCAAAGTAACTTACTTCGAGCCCGGTGTGCTCGCCGCTTTCGATCCAAACGCGGTCGAACTCCATTTGAAAATCTGGGGGGAGTTTTCTGATTCTGACGGCGGTATCCTGGATCACTCCGTCCGCTTTCCCGCGAACGCCCAAGTCGAAAAGACACTCGTCCTGATCAAGCCGGACAATTTTAGGTTTCCAAATCTGCGACCGGGTGGAGTCATTGAAGTATTTTCGCGTTCTGGGCTCACCATCATCGGATTCAAGGTCCATCGAATGAGCGTCGCGCAAGCGGAGAAGTTTTACGGGCCCGTTCTGCCAGTCCTTGAGAAAAAACTCGGCCCAGAAAGCGGCCGCGAAAACTGGGAAAGAGTTGTCGAATTTATGGCTGGCCGGAAGCCCAGTGTATGTCCGCCGGACAACCGCGACGTTCCCGGAACGGAAAAATCGATCGCGATCGTGTACCAGGGCGTGGATGCGGTGCGCAAGATTCGCGACGTGCTTGGCCCGACTGATCCGGCCAAAGCCCCGCCCGGATCCATTCGCCGGGAGTTCGGCCAGACGATTATGGTCAATGCCGCGCACGCATCGGATTCGATCGAGAACGCCAAGCGCGAAATGGCGATCGTCCACATTGACGAGAATAATTTTAAACCTCTGATTGAAAACTTCTATCGCCACCAATAGTTTGCGCTCCCACTTTGAATAAGCTTGCCATCATGGAAATTTCCGAACGCGCCGCCCAACTGACTCCCTCACTCACTCTCTCGATCGATAGCAAAGCCAAAGCCATGAAGGCGGAAGGCATTGACGTGTGCGGCTTCGGCGCAGGCGAACCGGATTTTGATACGCCGGAGCACATCAAAAAAGCCGCTATCGATGCATTGGAGGCCGGCTTTACCAAATATACACCCAGCGCCGGCATCCCGGAGTTGCGCCAGGCCATCGCGGAAAAACTGGCGGCTGATAACGGCTTAAGTTACCGCTCCGCCCAAGTCATCGTAAACAACGGCGCGAAGCATTCGTGCTACAACGCGATCCTCGCAACATGTCAGCCGGGCGACGAAGTCGTCATTCCGGCGCCGTACTGGGTCAGTTACCCGGACATGGTCAGGTTGGCCGGCGCCGAACCCGTGATTGTGCCCACCAGCGAACGGAACTCCTGGAAGATGCGGGCCGAAGACTTCGAAAATGCAATGACCCCGCGCACCAAGATGTTGATCATGAACAGCCCGGGCAATCCGACTGGCTCCGTTTATACAAGTGAGGAGTTGCAGGCAATCGTTGAGGTCGCGGCCGAGGAAGACATTTACATTTTGTCCGACGAGATCTACGAGAAACTCGTTTACGACCACCTCAAACATGTCAGCATCGCGTCGCTGTCGAAAGAAGCGCACGACCTCACCATCACCGTCAACGGATTCAGCAAATCCTACGCCATGACAGGTTGGCGGCTCGGTTATCTGGCGGCGCCGGAAGCAGTGGCTAAAGCGGTCGATTCGATCCAGAGCCATACCACTTCTAATCCGTCCTCTTTTTCGCAGTATGGCGCCCTTGCTGCATTGAAGGGTGATCAACAACCACTCGCCGATATGCGCGAGGAATTCGATATGCGGCGCAATTACATGTTCGACCGCATCTCAAAGATTTCGAACGTTACCGCCGTCAAACCTCAAGGCGCATTTTATGTGCTGGTGAATATCAGTCAGCTGGGTCTCACTTCTCAAAATTTCGCCGACCGCTTACTGAGCAAAGCGAATGTTGCAGTTGTTCCCGGAGCGGCCTTTGGAGACGATCGCACAATCCGGCTCAGCTACGCCACAAGCCTCGACGTAATCAAAAAAGGTCTGGATCGCTTTCAGGACTTCTGTCGGACCTTGTAATTGCAGGTTGCCGATTTCAGATTGAGGCAACACCGCTTTCGATCTGCAATCTGAAATCTCAAATCTGCAATGGGTTTCTTAGCGCTCATTCTCCACGCGCATCTCCCGTTCGTTCGGCATCCTGAACATGAGAACTTTCTCGAAGAAGACTGGTTCTTCGAGGCGGTCACAGAGACTTACATCCCTTTGCTGCGGATGATGCAACGGCTACTGGACGACTCTGTTCCATTCAAACTCACGATGTCCCTCACGCCAACGCTGTGCGCGATGCTTCAGGATAAGCTCCTGTGCGAGCGCTATGTGCAGCATCTCGATAATTTGATCGATCTCAGCGCGCGCGAACAAGAGCGGCATCGCAATCATCATCCGCAGCTTCGCGAACTCCCAGACTTTTACTTCAAAATGTTTTGCGAAACTCGTGCGTTTTTTGTCGATGAACGAAAGTGTGATCTCCTTTGTCTTTTTCGCGAACTGCGAGATGCCGGCGCGCTCGAAATCATCTCCAGCGCTGCCACGCACGGCTTGCTTCCCATTCTTCAACAGCAAGTAACTCAAGCAGCGCGTGCGCAAATTTTGATCGGCCGCGACGTTTACGTGGATTTTTTTGGCGCGGAGCCAAGCGGTTTTTGGCTTCCGGAATGCGCCTACGTATCTGGCTTGGACGCAATCTTACAGCAAGCGAATATTCGTTGGTTCGTTCTGGATGCACACGGCTTGTTACATGGAAGACCGCGCCCGTGCCGGTCGATTTATGCGCCGTGTTTTACGCCTGCGGGGCCGGCGGCATTTGCACGCGACGGCAACTCAAGCCGACAAATCTGGAGCGCCACTGAAGGCTATCCCGGAGACCCAGCCTATCGCGATTTCTATCGCGACATCGGTTTCGATCTTCCCATGGAACACTTGGCACCTGTTGCGCGTGGAATTAGAAAATTCTCCGGTGTGAAATACCATCGCATCACCGGACGTACTAATGAGAAAAAGGGGTACGATCGCGCAGTGGCCGAAAAGACGGCGGCGGAACATGCGCGTGATTTTCTGAAACACTGCCGGCAGCAAATTCGCGAAATCAGCGAATTCGGTTTCGACCCGATTGTCGTGGCCCCATTTGATGCAGAATTATTTGGGCATTGGTGGTTCGAGGGACCGATTTTCCTCGAACAACTTATTCGATTAGCCGCAAACGAACGAGATTTTCGACTTACCACGCCAAGTGAATACCTGGCGGCGCATCCGACACAGCAAATCATTGAGCCTGCAGCTTCAACATGGGGTGAGAACGGCCATCTTGGCGTGTGGCTCGATCCGAGTAACGCCTGGATTTATCCGCACCTGCATATTGCAGCTCAGAGGATGAGTGAAGCTGCGCTTTCCCACGCAGAAAACTGCGGGCAATTCGCGGATCGCGTGCTCAAACAACTCACGCGCGAACTTTTGCTCGCGCAATCCAGCGACTGGGCATTTTTAATGAAAACCAGGACTGCTCGTGAGTACGCCACCAAACGAACCACCGATCATCTTGCTCGCTTCGGCCGGTTACACGATCAGTTTGTTATCAATGAGGTTGACGAAGAGTTTCTGCGCGACTGCGAATCGCGTCACAACCTCTTTCCAAACGTGAATTGGCGGTATTACATCTAGGCCACTTGTCATTCCGTGCGAAGTCGCGGAATCTCTCGATACTTTTTTGGCAAAGTACGAGATGTCTCAACCTTGCTCGACATGACAAGAAAAATGAATTTTGCATTTCTGGTAGCCACTTTGGCTTCTGTCGCTGCCGCGCAGGAATCGCCAACCCCCACTTCTACGGCGATGCCGGCGGAATCTCCTTCGCCTCTGATCTCACCAGAAGAATCTGTCACGACTACCCCAGCCCCAGAGCAAACGCCTTCAGCTTCACCTGCCAGGACTGTCCGCATTAGCTTCGTGCCGCCGCCATTGGAAGGATCGATCAGCCTCGGCGTTTACGATAAAGCTGGCAAACTGGTGCGCATTCTGGATGCAGAAGCAAACCTGAGCGAGTTTACAATCGGCGCGGACGCTCTGGTAACCCAGTGGGATGGCAAAAATGACAATGCCGAAGATTTGCCCACCGGAAAATATCGAGCTCGCGGCTACCTGGTTGGTCCTCTTAAAGTGCAAGATCTAGGCCATGTCGCAGAGTCTCCGCCTCAAAACAGTCCTGCCAGCGTTAAAGTGAAACTTATGCCAAATCCGCTGGCGGCCGATAAACGATCGATGATCGACGTAGCCGCCGGATTTGACAGTGACGGAAGTTATTTGGAAACGGCAGATGGCCTGCCGTTGTTTACGGTAAGCGAGTCACCGAATTTAACGCGCGTGCTGGTTGCAAAGAGTGGCGACAAGTCGGTCGATATTTGGCAGGATGACGGCTCAGGTTTTCATCGATTCCGGATCTCAAACATTGACAAGATGATGGCCTTCGATTGCGGCGAATTTGAGCTGAGATAAGGAGATCTCATTAACACCTTGCTTCAGCAAGGTGCTATGACGTCCAACGCAGGCTCCTAACCGCTTTAGCGGTTTTTGGTAAAGTCTCACAAGCCGCTAAAAGCGGTTCACATCATCATCACCGTACATACACCTCGCTGAAGCGAGGTGTTAACGAGAGGTCCAGCGCCAACCCTCGTGGGCGACAACCGCTGGTCATGCATCAGAATCTCTGCTAGTTAACCGTGCATGGCCTCCACGCCCGAATTTCAGCAGACGCTTGCCAAGCCGGCCAGCTTTAGCGGCACCGCTCTGCACACGGGCGAAAAAGTCACCCTCAAACTTCAGCCCGCGCCAGTCGATCACGGGATTAA
>DATASP010000270.1:0-4470 GCA_036269155.1 Candidatus Udaeobacter sp. | reverse complement strand
TCGCGCGCGGCGCAACGGACAACAAGGGACAAATCCTTTCGCACATTCTCGGAATTCAGGAAACGATGGAGGAACATCACGATTTGCCGGTAAATTTGCATCTTGTCATCGAAGGGGAGGAGGAAATCGGCAGTGTCAACCTCGGCAGTTTTCTAAAACAAAATCGAGACGCCTTGAAGTGCGATGTAGCAGTTGTTTCTGATACCGGAATGGTCGCGCGCGGTGTGCCGACCTTGAGTTATGGTCTGCGCGGAGTAACCGCGCTGGAGGTCAAAGTGACTGGTTCAAAGATGGATTTGCACTCCGGCGTGTTTGGAGGCGCCGTTGCGAATCCGATTACCGCACTCGCACAATTGTTGGCCTCGCTTCACGATCGTGAGGCTCGTGTGGCCATCGCGGGATTTTACGATCGCGTGAAACCGTTAGAAGATTGGGAGCGCGAAGCGTGGCGCAAGCTTCCGGTCGATGGCGACAAATTGATTCTCGAGGAAACAGGCGCGCCGGAGCTTTTCGGCGAAGTGGGGTACAACTCGATGGAGCGGATCTGGGCCCGACCGACTGCCGAGATTAATGGAATCGGCGGCGGCTATCAGGGGCAGGGGACGAAAACGGTGATCGCCAGCCATGCGATGGCGAAGCTGACATTCCGACTCGTTCCGGACCAGAGTGGCGACGAGATTCTCGAATTAGCAAAAACGCATTTGGAGAAGAATCTGCCCAAAGGCGTCACGATGGACGTTAGCATGGGCCACAGTGGCCCGTGGTATCTCACGGATCCGCACTCCGCGATGGGCGAAGCCGCACAACGCGCGTTGCGTAAAGCTTTCAACCGCGACGCCGCGCTCATCCGTGAGGGGGGCAGTATCCCGATTGTCTCGGAGTTCCGGGAAATTCTCGGAATCGAAACGCTGCTGATGGGACTCGCATTGCCCGATTGCCGCGCACATTCGCCGAACGAAAATTTTCCTCTGGAAAACTTTGAAGGCGGCATTCGTTTGAACAAAGCAATTCTTCAAGAGCTGGCGCGCTGATTCTCAGTCAGCCGCGCTGTAGCGTGCGCTGTCTCAGCGCATCCGGCCGGGTGATCGCGCGCGAATTCTCCGCTGAGGACAGCGGACACTACAGCATTGCAGTTGCGGACCAGAACTTATGAAATGGCTTCTAATTCTTGCGATCCTATTTAGCACCGTCTGCATTTCCGATGCAGCTGAAGAGTCGTTAGGTACGAAAATCAAAAGAGTCTTCGAGCCATCGCCCACCCCGAGTCGTAAACACCGGAAGAAGAAAGCGACGCCGACTCCATCGCCAGCGACCTCGCCAAAACAAAAGAAAGCTTCTCCAAGTCCATCGCCAACCGCCACGCCCAAGAGCAAATCAAAACGCAAGAAGACGTCTCCCACTCCAACACCGGGCGAATCGCCGTCGGCAACAGAGACTCCGTCTGCGAGTCCGGCGGAAACACCCGAACCTGCGCGAGGAAAGAAGGGATGGCCGAACGTGTCTCTTTCGCCGGATCAAATTGAACGTTACGAGAACTATCCACCGAAAGTACGCCAAATCATTGACGCCGGGCTGGCGCTGACGAAGGAAAACCTTGGCTACAGCTATGGTTCCGCCGATCCCGCGAACGGTGGCATGGATTGTTCCGGTTTCATTTATTACGTTCTTAAGCAAAACGGCTTCCCCGACGTGCCGCGCGATTCAAGCCAGCAATATGTATGGGTGCGCAAAGGTGGAGATTTCAAAGCAGTCGTGAGTCGCAAGGAGGACTCATTCGAGCTCGACGATCTTAAACCCGGCGACCTGCTATTCTGGCGCGGCACGTACAACATCGATCGGGACCCGCCGATTACGCACACGATGATTTATCTTGGCCGCGAAAAGCGAACGAACAAGCGAGTGATGCTCGGATCGAGCGACGGCCGCACGTATGACGGTAAACAGCGCTGGGGCGTCAGCGTTTTCGATTTCAAAATGCCGCCACCACCTAAAAGCGGCGACGCCAAAATCAGTCCCGTGTTTGTCGGCTATGGGCGGATTCCGGGTCTGAGCGAAGATTAACGGGCTAGCAGCGCTTCCAGATCGGCTTTAGTTCTTTGGGGAAAACTAATTCGCAGTCGGACTCGCCCTGGCTCACGCAGCACGGCATGAAGCACCCGAAGGTAGCGCCGCGCCTCGTCCGGTTCGTCACTCAAGCGGATATCATCGTGCCAGATGCAGACCTCTCGGGTTTGTAACCACGAAAGATCTACCAAGCATTCATCAAGCGCATCCAGTTGAATCCGAAATAATCCGGAAATTTCAACTTAGCACCAATGCACCGCAAGAGATCCTCTTTGTAAGTAATACCCGGGGGAATCCGAACCACGCAGCTTCCACTGTTAGCTTGGGAGATTGCTGTAGCATGGAACTCGATCATAAGAACTTAATCCTGTCTTAAACCGTTAAGCCAGGAACAAAACTAATGATCGTTCTCACTTTCTGCAGGAGTCGGAGATGGTTTGGGTTCGGTGGCTAATGCTCGCTGAACCGAAGGATGATGAATTCGACGTTCATAACCGACGAAGGCGAGCGCCAGCAAGACAAACATCACGATCAGGACAACGCGTTGTTCGTTTTTCGTGAGCTCGAAAATGGCGAGCAGACGCTTCACTTTATTATGGCGGAACTCTGATATCTGTGGACTTCGAGAACATGGTTTTCATCGTTCCCATGCTACAAGCTGTCATTCTGAGCGAAGCGAAGAATCTCGGATCATTGTTTCAAAACGGCCTGCCGCACTGCTAGCTAGAGATGTTTGAAAGCCTGGCCTCATGCTTCGCATTTCGTTGCAGCGCTTCGCTCAACATGACAAGAATTAATTGGCGTAACGCGTTGGATCTTGTATTCCGGCCTCGCGGAAACCTTTGAGTCGCAGCAGACAGGAATCGCATTCGCCGCAGGCAAGACCGTCCGGCGTAGGATCGTAACAACTGTGGGTGAGTGAAAAATCGATGCCGAGATCGACAGCTTTCCGAATGATGTCGGCTTTGGAGAGTTTGATCAGCGGGGTGTGAACCTGGAAGCATCGGCCTTCGACACCGGCTTTGGTTCCGACATTGGCCAGGTTCTCGAATGCTTCGATAAATTCCGGCCGGCAATCGGGGTAGCCGCTGTAGTCGATTGCGTTTACGCCGATGAAAATGTCGCTGGCTTCGACCGCTTCGGCCCAAGCGAGGGCGTAAGCTAGAAAGATGGTGTTGCGCGCCGGAACGTATGTGACCGGAATGCCGTGTGCGATTTCTCTTTCCAAACGCTGCTTTGGCACGGCGACATCGTCCGTGAGCGCGGAGCCGCCGAAGACGCGCAGATCGATCTTTGCGACGCGATGCTCTTTTGCACCTAAGGACTTGGCCACGCGCCGAGCGGCTTGGGTTTCGATCTGGTGGCGCTGGCCGTAATCGAATGAGAGCGCGTAAGCTTCGTAGCCTTCCGTAATTGCGATTGCCAGCGTGGTTGTGGAATCGATTCCGCCACTGAGGAGAACGACGGAGCGTTTCATTACGGACCTAAATTCGAAAACCGAAATCCGAAACTTGAAACAAGCTCCAAATTCAAATTACAAATGTTTAAAACGGGTTCTTCATCCACAGGTTTGAAACCTTCGAGTTTTGGTGATTCGGATTTGGTTCGGATTTCGATATTCGAATTTCGACTTTCACTTCCTGTCCGGATATTCGGCCCGCACGGTAAGCGCGATTCCGCCGCGCGCGGAGAATTGCGCCGCGACGATTGCCTTGCGCGGTGCACAGGCTTTTACGAAATCGTCGAGAATGCGGTTCGTGACCGCTTCGTTGAAGGAGCGCTCGTTACGATAGGAGGCGAGATAGAATTTTAGCGACTTGCTCTCGATACACAGACGATCCGGCACGTAATCGATGTCAATTCTGGCAAAATCAGGCTGGCCAGTAACCGGACAAACGGAAGTGAAATCGTCCGTCTCGAAATGAATCCAGTAATTTCGTTCAGGAGCAGGGTTCGGAAACGTCTCGAGGTGCGCTTCGGCTGGCGATGCAGGAAGTTTCGCGTCGCTGTGCCCGAGCAATGTTAGTGTCGATGGTCTTGCCTTGGCCATTCAGATGAATTAACTCGTTCCGCGAGGGGCGTTCAACTCGCCTTTCTGGGGAGCGCATGCGTCTCGCGATCGCGAACTTTTCCATCCGCAAAGCAGCGCCCTTCGAACTTCATTTGCTGGAAAGATCGTTTCGGCGCGACGCCGAAACCAGCACGCGAGACGCGTGCGCTCCCCAGACCTTTCCTTTGTGGGCGATTGAGGTCAATCGCCGCTATTTGTCTGGAATGCGCGTAGATCGTCGGCCACGTCTGGATATTTTGCCGCCAGCGCTTCGACGTCGCCGATTTCGACATCGACTTTCTCTACACCGGGCCATTCTGTGCTCGCACCGAGGAACCAGCGCCGTTGTCCGATGA
>DATASP010000269.1:0-5338 GCA_036269155.1 Candidatus Udaeobacter sp. | reverse complement strand
ACATCGTAGATCGCTCCGACGAGGCCGACCGTACCGGCGTCGAGCTGAGCCTTTATCGTCGGGCTCTTCTCGCGAATCTCCTTCATCGCCTGAGACACGTTGGCTTCGGCGACTTTGTTGACGTACGCGTCGTCCTTCGCGCTTCCAGGGCCGGATGCCGACACGGCGGGTCGGATCTTCGCCAGGAGCTCGGTGAGATTACCCAGCTTCGCGTCGTCGATGGCGCCCTTCACAGCCCCGCATGAGGTGTGCCCGAGGACGACGATCAGCTTCGATCCGACGACTTTCGTGGCATACTCCATGCTGCCGAGCACGTCCTCGTTGACAATGTTGCCCGCGATGCGGATCCCGAATACGTCGCCAATTCCCTGATCGAAGATGATCTCGATTGGAGCGCGAGAGTCCATGCACGCGAGGATGACGGCAAACGGATACTGACCGCCCGCAGTCGCCGATACCTTGGCCAGCCAGTCGCGACTCCTCATGTTCTTCTCAACGAAGCCAGCGTTACCCTTCTTCAGTTTCTCCAAGGCCGAGGCCGGCGTCAGCGCAGCCTGCGATTCCGATGTCTGAACGCGCGGAGCATTCTTGCCCTCGCTGTCGGCGGAAGTTTGCGCGAGGGCCGATGCCGAGACGGCGAAAGCAAGGGACACGATGCCGATCGCGAATGTTGTTTGTCGCATGAATCCTCCTTAAATGGTTAGCTATATCACAGCACGCCTCAATGTGCGGTCAATTAGCACTACAAGCTACGACTCGTAGCCTGGGGCCTCCTTACCATTACACGTCATAATACATCGCGAACTCGTACGGATGTGGACGAAGACGGAGCGCGTCGTATTCTTTTTGTTTCATGTCGATCCAGTTAGCGATGAAGTCTTCGTTGAAAACGTCGCCGCGCAATAGGAAGGAATGATCGGCTTGGAGCGCTTCGATTGCGCCGCGAAGTGAATCGGGAACGCTTGCGACCTGCGCCAGTTCTTCAGGCGGCAGTTCGTAGAGATTCTTGTCGAGCGGATCGCCGGGGTCGATACGGTTTTGGACGCCGTCGAGACCTGCGAGCAACATTGCAGAGAAGGCGATGTATGGATTCGCTGATGCGTCAGGTGTGCGGAATTCGAGGCGCTTCGCCTTTGGACTGGCGGAATACGTTGGGATACGAATCGCAGCGGAACGATTTCGTGCCGAATAAGCCAGATTTACGGGCGCTTCGAATCCCGGCACAAGACGCTTGAAGCTGTTGGTCGTCGGATTGGTGAAGCAGGTGAGCGCGGGTGCGTGTTTCAAGATCCCACCGATGAAAAACAGTGCCATCTCGCTCAAGCCCGCATAACCGTTTCCGGCGAATAGCGGTTTGCCGTCTTTCCAAAGGGAGATGTGCGTGTGCATGCCGGAACCGTTATCGGCGAAGAGCGGCTTGGGCATGAAGGTGACCGTCTTGTTGTGCCTTCGTGCGACATTGCGAATGATGTATTTATAATACTGCATCGAGTCGCTCATCACTTTGAGCGGGGCGAAGCGAACATCGATCTCAGCCTGCCCCGCGGTCGCGACTTCGTGATGTTGTTTGTCCACCGGAATCCCGGCTTTCTCGATCTCCAGCGCCATTTCGTTGCGGATGTCCTGCAAGGTGTCCATCGGGGGCACCGGGAAGTAGCCTTCCTTTGGCCGGATCTTGTACCCAAGATTTGGAAATTCCTCGCGTGCGCTGTTCCAGTGTCCCTCACCGCTATCGATAACGTACGACGACGCGTTCCCGGTATTTGCGAATCGTACATCGTCGAAGATGAAGAACTCGGCTTCGGGTCCGAAGAATGCGGTATCGGCAATACCAGTGCTCCTGAGGTAAGCTTCCGCTTTTTCCGCTACTCCGCGCGGATCGCGATCGTACGGTTCGCGCGTGATCGGATCGACGATCGTGCAAATCAAGCTCAGAGTCGGTTCGGCGTTGAAGATATCGATCCACGCCGTCGTCGGATCGGGAATGACGAGCATGTCCGAGGCGTTAATCACTTTCCAGCCACGGATGCTCGAGCCGTCAAACCCAAGTCCATCGGTAAAAACATCGTCGCTATAGTCGCTGAGGGTGGTCGTGAAATGCTGCCACGTGCCGGGCAGATCGGTGAATTTGAAATCCACGAGTTTTAGCTCGTGGTCTTTGATCATTTTCGTGACGTCGGATGGAGTTTTGTCTTTAGCCATTTGGTTCGTTGAAGAGTTGAAGAGTTGAAGCGTTAAATGTTACAAATTACAAAGCTTACATCGCTGAATCATTTAAATCGTCAAACTGTCGAACCGCTTCAACCCCGAATGCTTTCGGGGCTTCAACGGTTCAACGAACAGCGCGCCAGCGCTAAACGGCTTTTTCGCCGATCTCTTCCGTGCGGATGCGTACTGCGTGTTCCACTGGGAGAACGAATACTTTTCCATCGCCGATTTTGCCCGTCTTGGCCGCGGCAACGACCACGTTGACCGCCCTTTCCACCATGTCGTCCGCCATCACGACTTCCACTTTCACTTTTGGCAGAAAATCCACCGTGTACTCGCTCCCCCGGTAAATTTCAGTGTGTCCTTTTTGCCGGCCAAACCCTTTGACTTCGGTGACGGTCATCCCTTCGATGCCAAGCTCGGCCAGCGCTTCTTTAACCTCTTCGAGCTTGAACGGTTTGATGATGGCTTCCAGTTTTTTCATGTCAGAGTAAACTCAGCATCGCGCGGTGTCTTGCAATCGAAAGCGTAAGCGCAGCACGCGCTCTCTTAGCAATGCCGCGATGCGAATGCAAGCACCGTTTTCTATCGTTAAAATCGTTGGAACGTTGAAACGTTGAAGCGGCTCAAGTCCACGTCGGAATTGCGCTTCAACGTTTCAACCCTTTAACGCTTCACGCTGCGCACGCAGGCAAATTTGCCAAAGAAAAATTTTGACGCTTATACTGGAAACGTGCCCGGCGACTCTTTCGTTCATCTGCATCTGCACACTGAATACTCGCTCCTCGATGGCAGTATCCGGATGAAAGAACTGATGAAAAAGGCGTCTGAATTCAAGATGCCCGCCGTTGCGATGACGGATCATGGCAATTTGTTTGGCGCGATTGAATTTTACCAGGAAGCCCAGCACGCAGGCGTCAAGCCGATCATTGGGTGCGAGGTGTACGTTGCTCGCGGGTCGCACAAGGACCGGCCGGGATCGCGACGCGATTCCGCGTATCACTTTACTCTGTTGGCTGAAAACGAGACCGGCTATCGAAATCTCGTCAAGCTGCTTACGACTGCGCATCTGGATGGTTTTCATTATGCGCCGCGGATCGATAAAGAAATGCTCGCGGAGCGGTCGGCCGGTTTGATTGGACTGAGCGGTTGTCTCGCCGGGGAGGTCAACTGCGCGATTCAGGCGGACAACATCCAAAAGGCAAAACAAAGTGCCGCCGAATATCGAGATATTCTCGGGGAAGAAAACTTTTTTATTGAACTGCATGACCACGGAATGGAGGAGCAGCGCAAGTGCAACAGCGCACTGCCGCAGATCGCGCGAGACCTCGGCATTGGGTTAGTCGCGGCAAACGATGTGCATTTTTTGCGCAGGAGCGATCACCAGGCGCACGACGTGATGCTTTGCATCGGCACGGGAAAAATGGTGCAGGACGAAAATCGGATGCATTACGTGCCGGAGCTGTATTTCAAATCACCGGCGGAAATGCGCGAATTATTCAACGATTTCCCTGAAGCAATCACTAACACGCTTGCGATCGGTGAGAGATGCAACGTCTCGATCGAATTCGGCAAATCGAAATATCCGGAATATCCGGCGCCGGAAGGCCAGACGCGCGAAGGTTATTTGCGCGATCTTTGTTATAAGGGACTCGAAGAGCGCTACGGCGGGCGTGCTAAGATCGACAATCAATTGCGCGAACGGCTCGCTTACGAACTGGGCGTGCTCGAGAAAACTGGATTCGTCAGTTACATCCTGATTGTCTGGGATTTCATTCACTTCGCCAAAGGGCGTGGAATTCCAGTCGGCCCTGGCCGCGGATCGGCCGCCGGCTCGCTCATCGCCTACGTGCTCGGGATTACGGACATCGATCCGTTGCAATTCGGATTGATCTTTGAGCGGTTTCTGAATCCGGACCGTGTTTCGCCGCCCGATATCGATGTCGATTTTTGTGAAGCGCGTCGCGGCGAGGTTCTCGAATATGTGCGCCAAAAATACGGCGAACGTCGGGTCGCGCAGATCATCACTTTTGGTAAACTGAAAGCAAAGAGTGTCGTGCGTGACGTCGGCCGCGTGATGGGACTTCCGTACGCGGCGGGGGATCGCATCGCGCGGATGATTCCGAACGAACTCAACATCACGCTGGATTCGGCGGCGGAGAAAAATTCGGAATTGAAGCGCGCGATCGCGACTGAGCCGCAAACGAAACAACTGTTCGAATACGCAAAGACGCTCGAGGGCCTTTCGCGCAACGCCGGTGTGCACGCGGCCGGTGTCGTCATCGCCGACCGCGATTTGTCCGATTACATCCCGCTCTGTCGGGATGTCAAAGGCAACGATGTGATCAGCCAATATCCGATGGGACCGTTGAATGACCTCGGTCTGCTCAAGATGGATTTCCTCGGCTTGAAAACGCTGACTGTGATCGAGGACACGCTGGCGCTGATTCACAATCGTGAGCCGGAGTTTTCGCTAAAAAATATTCCGCTCGATGACGTGACCGCGTTCGGTCTCTACAACCGCGGCGAAACGATCGGCCTTTTCCAAATGGAATCTGGCGGGATGACGAACCTGTCTAAGCAATTCGAGGTTAAGAAGCTCGACGACGTCATCGCTTTGATCGCGCTTTATCGGCCGGGTCCGATGGAGCTTATCCCGGAATACGTGAAAGCGAAAAAGGGCATCACGCCGATCAAATATCTGCATCCACTGCTGGAAGACATCTGCGCCGACACGTACGGCGTGATGATCTACCAGGAACAGGTGATGGCGGCGGCGAGCAAACTCGGCGGCTATTCACTTGCGCAGGCCGATCTTCTCCGCCGCGCCATGGGCAAGAAAGACAAGGAGAAGATGGCAAAGGAGCGCAACAATTTCATCGAGGGTTGCGCGCGCACGAACAAGATCCCGGAGAAAAAAGCAAACGCCATTTTCGATTTGCTGGAAAAATTTGCTGGTTATGGCTTCAACAAGAGCCACAGCGCGGCTTATGGCGTGATCAGTTATCAAACCGCATACCTAAAAGCGCATTACCCGGTGGAATTCATGGCGGGTTTGCTGAGCAACGAAATCAATAACACGGAAAAGATTTCGGTTTTTGTCGGCGAATGCAAACGGATGGGCGTTTCC
>DATASP010000268.1:0-4135 GCA_036269155.1 Candidatus Udaeobacter sp. | reverse complement strand
CAAGGTTATCGTCTCGCCGCGCTTATCGCTGCGCTCCTGTTTGCGATCGATGGAATTGTCGATGTTTCCGGGCACCAGATGGGTACGGCCTTTGCGGCAGTATTTTTGCTTGGGCTCTCGGCGCATCGGCCGCTCTCTCTAAAAAGGAGCCGGTGGACGTCGATCTTATTTCGCTTTGTCGGGTTGGTATTACTGGCCGCGGGCTTGTCATGGGTTATCGCTGCCCGCGGTGATAAACTTCTTCCCGGGTCAGCCGGCGTTTCCAGCGCGAAGCAATTGTCGGCGGTAGCCGATACGGAACTCAACTTTGATGAAACAGTTGCACTGACGACCAGCGCACTTCGATGGGCGCCACTCGATTGGGACCTTTACTTAGAGCGCGCCATCGCGGAGGTCGAACTCAAAGAGACGAAAAACGCAGTCGATGATTTCCGCCGGGCGCGCTTTCTGGAGCCGATCGCTTATGAAGTTCCGTTGGCCGAAGGAAATGCCTGGCTGCCGTACTATCCAGTTTTGGCCGTAGCAGCCTGGCGCGAGGCGCTACGCAGAGCGGGACCTCTACGGCCGCGAGTCTACGCAAGCATGCTGAGCGACGCTTCGCTCAGGAGTCCGGAAGTCAGCCCGATTCTGGAAACGATTGGACTTAATGAACACGATTTAAACTTGCCTTATCTCAGCCGCATTTTCGGTGCTCGTTTCAATCGCGCTCTAGCGCAACTGTTGAGAAGTGATCCGAACTTACGTTCGTTCGGCGAAACAGAAAAACTCGCGCTCTTCGCGTTTTGGTCCGAACGCGGCGACCCCGAGGAGATTTCCCGGGCGGTTGAACAGCATCCCGACTGGCTTCGTTATGCCTGGCTTGGCGTGGCGAAATACAAAGCCAGCAAGAATGATTTTCGCACCGGCTACGAGTTGACCCAACGATACGGTGAACCGGTCGCGCTGCCGCGAGTCGCGACAAATTTCTCTCTTCAAGATTTGGAAAAGCGCTTCCAAGCCGCGCCCAATAACTATGCCATTGGTTACGAACTTTATCGCGCGCAGATGCAAAACGGTCGCATTGATGATGCGCTCCTTACCGCCCGTCATTTTAGCGAACGGCGGACCTCACCGGCGTATTTTCATTTCTTGGAAGCGCAATGTTGGGCCGAGAAACAAAATTGGGAGCGCGCTTGGAATGCATGGCAGGCCTTTCAGGCTGCGCAGGCACCACCAGCGAAGTAGATTTTTCGCGAGAGATCCACTTATTCCCATGTCCCGCGGTCGTGGGATATTGTCCAGAATTATCGGCGCAAAGGTAACCGCGTTTGGCAAAGAAACGTCGTCGATACTATCCTCGGCTGATCTGACGCTAGACTAGCCGCGATGAACCGGAGCGGATACAATTTTCCCAACTATTAGCCTGCGAACATGTTTTTCCCGATTGCCTGTTCCCCGAATGGGCAACGTTATTCGAATATGATTTGGGTGATGAGATAAGAGCCATGACGTCGAGCCACAACGCGTGGTGGAAAAGAGCGATTCCTGCCGCTGAGTGGTTGCCGGGTTATCAGCGCAGTTGGCTTCGGCTGGATTTTGCAGCCGGCATTACCCTTGCGGCTTATCTGCTGCCCGCTGCATTGGGTGATGCGTCTCTTGCCAATCTACCGCCAGAAACAGGCCTTTACGCCTGTCTGTTCGGTGGTCTGCTCTTCTGGATTTTTTGCGGTTCGCGCTACACCGTCATTTCGGTTACCTCTGCCATTTCGCTGGTCATTGGCGCCTCGTTAGGCGAAATCACAGGCGGGAACACGATGCGCTTCGGCGCGCTCGCCGCCGGAACGGCGCTGCTGGTCTCGCTCATCGCCTTCATTGCCTGGCTCGCGAAAGCTGGAGTCCTGGTGCATTTCATCTCAGAGAGTGTTATGGCCGGCTTCAAATGCGGCGTGGCGCTTTTTCTGGCCAGCACGCAATTGCCGAAGCTTTTCGGATTTCATGGCGCGCATGGAAGCTTTTGGGGAAACGCGGGTTTCTTCTTTAGCCATTTAAACGAGACGAACATGACCTCATTGTTAGTCGGAGGAATTGCGCTCATGCTGCTTATTCTTGGAAAAATCTTTCTTGAACACAAACCGGTTGCGCTCTTCGTCGTCATCGGAGGCATAGTTGCCGCCTCGATGCTTTCGTTGGAGACGCGCGGTGTGAAACTGATCGGTGCCGTGCCCCAGGGATTACCTCCGCTGAAAGTTCCTGCTCTTTACTGGCGTGACATGAACGAATTGCTTCCACTAGCTCTGGCTTGCTTTCTTCTCGGCGTGGTCGAAACAGCCGCGATCGGCCGAATGTTCGCCGCGAAGCACGGCGGACGATTCGATGCTAACCAGGAAAATCTAGCCCTCGCTGCGTCGAACCTGTTCGCTGGACTCGGTGGCGGCCTTCCAGTGGGCGGCGGCACATCGCAGTCGCTCGTTAATGAAGAGGGAGGTGCGAAGACACCGCTCTCCACGGCCCTCGCTGCGGTTTTTATACTGGTGGTGGTGCTCTTTTTCTCCCATCTATTGAGCGCGTTGCCTCAACCGGTGCTCGCCGCCGTGGTTTTGGTGGCGATCGCGGGTTTGCTCAACCTTTCAACCTTAAAAGAGCTATGGCGCGACGATCGCTCTGAGTTTGTGGTGGCGATAGCAGCTTTCGCCGGCGTGCTCACCTTTGGTTTGCTCCGCGGCGTAATGCTCGGCGCTTTGATTTCGCTTGTGCAATTGGTGCGGGTTTCGTCTCGTCCCCACGTTGCTCTTCTCGGCCGAATTCCCGGCACACGCCGCTTCTCAGATCGCGACCGGCATGGAGACAACGAACTGATTCCAAACGTAATGATTTTCCGGCCTGAATCGGCCCTCATCTATTTTAACGTGGACAATGTATGCGAGGCGATCCTGAGCCGTGTTCGCGTCGAGGCGATACGGCCAAAACTGGTAGTAATCGATCTTTCAGCCGCAGCGCTTGTGGACATGCAGAGTGCTTACGCACTAGCCAGCTTGGCTGACGAACTCACTGCCGAAGGTATCGAATTCCATGCGGTCGAGCCGCGCTCATCCGTGCGCGACCGACTCCGTCACGCACATGTCGATGGCAGATTGGGTGGCATAGACCGCTTCACGATGGTAGCTGATGTGATCGACCATTTTCTCGGCGAGTCTGCGCTTGCCGCGTTCGCGATAAAATCACCGCGCCAGACCCACTGATTTGTCGCAACGAATGAAACGCCGTTAAGCGATTCCGCCCGTGGCTTATCAATGAGGACCTGCCGCGATCACTTCCTTCATCAGCCGCCGACCTCCGTCCGACAATGGCCCTAGGCCGCTTCCCGGCAAATACCACAAGCCTTTGTCGTCATCACGGGAATAAAGAAAAATCACGCCTTCGCCTGCGGACGCGTGGTGAAACGTGGCACCCGGATGTTCCGCGATAAATTGAAGGAATGTTTGCCGCCACGGTCGATCAGGATCATCAAACATCTCTTCGCCAAACTTCTTGAGTTCTTCGATGCTTATGATTCGAATCGATGTCGCGATGGCTTTCCGCCGCTCGTTATCGATAGCTTCAACATCCTCGAATTTTTCAAATGGCATGGGACTTCTTGGGTTCCAGTGAGTCAGGGCTGAGTCGATTATATTCGAGCCAACGTAACAGGGCAAAAAAGAACACCAGACAGCAAGCTAATGACGCTGTGTTTTTTTAGCTGCAATTGCTCGCAGCCGATCGCCCTCGCAGTTGCCAGCGATTTCCTTCCACCTGGAACATCCCTCGCGAATGAAATGGAAGCCACCCGCCCATTGGTGTAACTTTTGAGACCCTTTAAGCAACAAGCAGCAAACCCGCATGAAGGCGAGTGAGTCCCTTCAACACGACCAATCGAATGCGACTGAAAACGAACTGCGCCGCGCAGTTGATACGACACCTGCGTTCATTCACACTGGTCGGCCCGATGGTTACCTGGATTACTTTAATCGGGGATGGTTGGATTTTTTTGGTAAGTCACTCGAAGACGTTTGTGGGTGGCGTTGGACCGAAACGATTCATCCGGAAGACGTAGCTGCGATAGTTCATAAATGGCACGCCGCTCTGGCTAGCGGTGAACCGTTCGAAATAGAATCGCGCG
>DATASP010000267.1:0-7555 GCA_036269155.1 Candidatus Udaeobacter sp. | reverse complement strand
GAGCATCCCTTCGAAGGTTCCTGGGGTTATCAGGTCACAAATTATTACGCGCCCACCAGCCGCTTCGGCACGCCCGATGAATTCCGCCATTTCGTCGACAAGTGCCATCAAGCCGGCATTGGCGTCATCGTGGATTGGGTGCCTGCGCATTTTCCAAAGGACGCTCACGCGCTGGCCGAATTCGATGGCACACATCTCTACGAACACATGGACCCGCGCCAGGGCGAGCAGCAGGATTGGGGCACGCTCATTTTCAATTTTGGCCGCAACGAAGTCCGCAATTTTCTTATCGGCAACGCGCTTTTTTGGTTCGACAAATATCACATCGACGGCCTGCGCGTCGACGCCGTAGCTTCGATGCTTTATCTCGATTATTCGAGGAAGCCTGGGCAATGGATTCCGAATGTGTACGGCGGACGCGAGAACCTCGACGCCATCTATTTTCTCAAACGTTTCAACGAAGTTTGTTACGAGCGCTTCCCCGGAATCATGACTATCGCCGAGGAATCAACCGACTGGCCCGGCGTATCGCGTCCGACTTATCTCGGCGGGCTCGGCTTCGGGTTCAAATGGAACATGGGCTGGATGCACGATTTCCTGGAATACATGAGCATCGACCCGATTTACCGAAAGTACCATCACGGCAACATCACCTTCTCGTTGCTCTACGCGTTCACCGAAAATTTCATTCTTGTTTTGAGTCACGATGAAGTGGTGTACGGGAAGCGCTCGTTGTTATCGAAGATGCCGGGCGATGAATGGCAGAAGTTTGCCAACCTCAGGTTGTTTCTGGCGTGGATGTATGGGCACCCAGGAAAGAAGCTACTCTTCATGGGTGGCGAATTCGGACAGCGGAACGAATGGAACCACGACACGAGTCTTGACTGGCAACTGGTTGGTCTTCCCCGGCACGATGGTCTGCGCCGGCTGGTGCAACATTTGAATTACGTTTACAAAAGCGAAGCCGCGCTTTGGCAACTCGACGATACGTACGAAGGATTCGATTGGATCGATTTTCACGACGCTGACAACAGCGTGGTCTCATTCCTTAGAAAATCGCGCGATGGCGATATCGTCGCGTTTGTTGTGAACGCAACGCCAGTGGTACGCTACAACTACCGCCTGGGCGTTCCCGAGGCCGGCTTCTATAGTGAGCTGATCAACACCGATGCCGAAACGTATGGCGGCAGCAACGTAGGGAATCTTGGCGGCGTCCAAACTGAGGACGTTCCCTGGATGGGGCGGGAACATTCAATCCTCATCAACTTGCCGCCGCTGGCGACCTTGGCGTTTAAACTCGAGCGATAACGCGCTTAGAACGCGACAGCGTTACAAGCTCCATCTCCGGTTGTTGTCAGATGGCAGCTCGCCGCGCTTTAACCCTTCGATTCTTTCCCTTTTCTTTTGAACGCCATCATCGAGAACGCGAATGGCGCTACAATACCTCCGCGCCGAATTCGCGGTCGGTTACGCTGGTGCGAATTTTCATCTTTCGCCTGACTGCTGCGATTGTGCGGATGATTTTACCGTGCTCGCTCATTGGGATGCTGTAGCCGCATCGCAAGGTGGCTTTGCCGGACCGAAGCACGCCACGATGGAGTTGCCCCATCCTTTGATAGTAGCGACTTTGGCTTCTTAAGGAGTGTCGGGAAGCGAAGCTGGGTTGTACTGCCGCAGCAACGCCGCAAACCTGCTGTCCGGACGCAGGGGATCCAACAGAGGATCATACCTAATGACTCCGAACAAAACCTGCCGACTCGCGAGTGCTTTCGCGAGCCACTTGAAACCCTGTTCCTTATCACCGCGCGCGGCGCACAATACCGCGACGTTATAAGGATCAGCTTTGCCTGCTGTTGCCAGTTCCAGAATTTCGGGCATCATCGAGTCCGCCTCCGACTTACGGCCTGCAGAAGTCACCATAGTTGCAATCGAAGCGAGAATGTCACCCTTGCTCTCGGGGCTGAGTTCGCCAGCCATGCGATACTGATCGATTGCCTGCTGAAACATCCCGTTTAACCCATAGGTGATGGCAAGGTTACATCGTACAAGATAATTATTGGGTTCCAACTCAGCGGCCCTGGAGCAGTACGCCAATGCGCCATTGAATTGCCTCGCAAATGTCAGCAGTATTCCCAAGGCAGTGCTGTTTGTTGCCGAAAGGGGGTCGAGCTCCTGGGCTCGCTTCATTTCCCGGACGGCATCATTTAGCTGACCAAAGGCACATAAGCACCAAGCATAGCGCAGGTGTGCGGTAGCCAGATTCGGATTCAGCTCCAGGGCGCGACGAAGTGACTCCATGGTCAGGCGAGGCTCATGTTGCAATGACTGAACCATCGCCCTGGCAACGTGACCTTCCGCAACAGAATCGTCGAGGAGCACGGCGCGGTCGGCTGCTGCCTTTGCATTGGCGATGGTGTCGGGCGCAGGTTTGTAAGCGTAAAATACCTGCAGGTAGTAGCAGTCTGCCATCAGTGCATAGGCGAGAGCAAAATTCGGGTCCTTCTGGACTGCTTGCCCAAAGTAGTCGATCGCTTTTGCAAGCTCGTCTTTGGATCGCTTATTCCAGAAGTAAAGACCCATCAGATACGAGTCATAGGCAGCGACGTTTGTGGTGTAATGTTTTCCCAACTGCTTTTGCTCGTCGGTAGTAAGATTGAGTGTCAGCGATCGGACGACGCTGTCGGAAATCGAGTCCTGAACACCGAAGATGTCGGTAAATGTTTGGTCGAATTTTTTCGACCAAATAGTGCGGCCGCTGGCAACGTGAACAAGTTGCACAGTGACCCGGACCTGGTCCCCAGACCGCTGGATAGTTCCAGTCAAGATCGCATCCACTTTTAAAGCGCGCCCAGCCGCGAGCGGATCACTTGCGGCTCCCTTGTATTTCGACACTGCGCTGGTCGGCAAAACGACGAGTTGCTTTAAATTGCTCATTCTGCCGATTACGGCGTCAGCCATGCCTAGCCCCAACAATTCATCATCCATATCCTGGCCGAGCGGCGCGAACGGCAACACCGCGATCGAATCGACGCGGTCAGCCACTGTGCCGGGCGAAGTCGCAGGAGCCGCTCCTCCGACCCTATGTTTCTCAAGCCAGCGAACGGTCGGTCCACGTGAAATGACTGCAGCCGCCAGCAGAATTACGCCGAGAAGCGCAGCAGCAATGTGCCAGCGATGGCGGGAACCGGCTCCGGCATTTAAGTTTCCTCGTCCGATCTTCGTAGCGGAGAGAGCCGCCGAAAAATGCTCGGAGCGAAGCGGAGCCCCGGTGAGATATCGTTCTAGGTCCTCGGATAATTCCGCCACGGAGGAATATCGCTGTGCCGGATCGCGCCGCGTCGCTCGCGCGACGATTCGATCGAGTTGACCTTGTAGCTGGTGTTTCGTTTGCGGATCGGTAACAGCGTGGCTGGGTAACTGCGGCTCGGTTAAATGCCTCGATACATCCTCCTGCGAAAGGTCGCCGTTTGAACTACTAGGTGGCGACTGGTTTGTCAGTAGTTGGTAGAGAAGTGCACCGAGCGAGTATACGTCGGTTGCGATTGTGGCTGGTTGCCCCGCGCTTTGTTCTGGGGCTGCGTACATGGGCGTAAGCCTCCGTTCGACCGCGACTGTGATATCACCCTCATCAGAATCAACGCTGAGTAACTTCGCAATCCCGAAGTCGAGCAACTTTGGTTCACGATCACGTTTCACCAGCACGTTGGTAGGCTTGATATCCCGGTGAATGATCTGATTTTGGTGCGCGAGATCCACGGCAGAACAGATCTTTAAAAAGAGTGTAAGTCGGCCTCGTAAATCAACGTTTTCTCGCTGAACAAAGTGTGTGATTGGCGTGCCCTCGATAAATTCCATAACTAGGTACGGTAAACCGTCAGTCGTAGTACCGGCGTCTAGAAGCCGCGTGATGTTCGGATGCTCAAGATTGGCCAGAATCTGTCGCTCGATTCGAAAACGGCGCAGCACTTCATCAGTATCTGTACCTCGTTTAAGTACCTTTATCGCGACACGCTTCTCAAATTGCCCATCGGCACGCTCGGCAAGATAAACTGCGCCCATCCCGCCGCGCCCGAGTTCTTTTACAATGGCATAGGCGCCGACTCGTTCTCCAATCCGGTCGCGTTCGTCGCGCCTAAGACGCGACCCTGCGAGATCTGCGAATTCTTCGAAGGCCGTGGTATCACTCGCGAGGAGCTTTTCAGCTTCACGGAGAAGGGCCGTGTCATCAGCGCACGATTGTCTCAGCACGGCCGTGCGCTCTTCAAATGAAGGCTCCTCCAACGCGTCGGCAAGGATGTTCTTGAGGCGCTGCCAGCGTGCTGGATTCGACTTAATTTGCCTCGCGGTTGATTCAACTTTCTTGTTCACGCTATTAGCAAGTCTACGCCTCAGTCGGATAATCGGCCCCGCAGCCACAACTTTGCCGTGGCCCAATCCCGCTTAACTGTCGCACGTGATATTTTCAGAGTGGATGCGATCTCGTCGACCGTGAGACCCCCGAAAAATCGCAGTTCAACAATTTGTGCCTGCCGCTGGTCTTCCAATTCAAGCTCTGCGAGGGCTTCGTCAACCGCGCCAACATTCAGATCGCGTTCAATACAAAAATCAAGAGCTTCGTCCAGAGGCAATCGTACCGCTGACGGTCCGCCTCTTTTGTCACGGGTGCGTGCGACCCCGTAGCTGATCAAAATTCGCCGCATCGCCCGTGCCGCGAATGCAATAACGTGCGCTTCGTCACGCCAGGCATGATCTGGCCGTTTGAGCACACGCACAAATGCTTCGTGGAGCAGGGCTGTCGGTTGCAGGGTATGACCAGGACGCTCGCTCCTGAGATATTCCGCGGCCAGGCGGCGAAGCTTTTCGTACGTTGCAGCGGACAATTCACAGGTGTCTGCGCCACAGCTTCCGTCTGCGTCGCCAGGCGAACCTACTACGTGTTCGACCACTACGGACTGACGTACCATATGTCGAAAAGAATGTAATCTGAAGTCGATTATCCGTCTAATTCGTTAATCGATGAGCCGTTTTCGTCGAATTCGTGGCTTACCCTTGTATACAGAAAAGGAAACTATGAACTTATTCAGACTAAAAAACCCAACTTCACTCGCAAGAAATTCGATTAGCCGGTCGCCTTTGCGATACGGTTTATTTCTCATTCCCTTCGTGCTCGCTGCTTTGGCGCTTTCGCAGACGGCGCCAGCACAGCTATCGCCACCGCCGGACGGAGGCTACGCCGGCGACAACACCGCTGAGGGCACTGATTCGCTTTTCAGCCTCACAACGGGCACGGAGAACACGGCCATAGGTTTTGATGCGCTCTTCAGCAACACCACGGGCGACTCTAACACGGCCACCGGTTCTATCGCGCTAAGCACCAATACAACGGGCGTTAGAAACACGGCCAATGGTTTTGCTGCGCTCAATAGCAACACGACGGGCGAACGCAACACGGCTACCGGTCGTGCTGCAATGACTTCCAACACAACCGGGAACAACAACACGGCCGATGGTCATGACGCGCTTTTTTCCAACACCACCGCCATCCGGAACACGGCTACCGGTAGTTTCGCGCTCTTCTCCAACACAACCGGGCCGAACAACACGGCAATTGGTTATTTTGCGCTCTTCTCCAACACAACCGGCAACAGCAACACCGCCAGCGGCTATGATGCGCTTTTGAATAACACAACTGGTGTCGGCAACATCGCATTGGGCAATTTCGCCGGTAGTAATCTCACCACGGGCGACAACAACATCGACATCGGGAACCTTGGTGTTGCTGGCGAGGGCAACACCATCCGTATTGGCACGGAGGGGACCCAGGCAAACGCATATCTCGCAGGCATTTATCAGACAAACATTGCAAAAGGCTTAGTGGTGAAAGTAGATTCCGACGGTCATCTAGGTACGGTAGGATCCTCGGAGCGTTTCAAGGACGCGGTCAAGCCGATGGATAAGGCGAGCGAGGCAATCCTCGCGCTCAAACCGGTGACCTTCCATTATAAAAAAGAGTTTGATTCCGATGGCACCCCGCAATTCGGCCTCGTGGCAGAGGAAGTGGAAAAGGTCAATCCCGATTTGGTGGTTCGCGACGCTGATGGGAAGCCATACACTGTGCGCTACGAGGCCGTGAACGCGATGTTGCTCAACGAGTTTCTCAAGGAACATCGAAAAGTCGAGCAACAGGAAGCAACGATTACGCAGCAGCGCAAGCAATTCGAGGCGGCTATCTCGCAACAGCAGAAGGAAATAAAGACGCTTGCTGCGACCGTCAAAGAGCAGGCGTCTCAAATCCAGAAAGTCAGCGCACAGCTTGAAATGACCAGACCCGCACCGCAAACCGTCCTAAACGATCGGTAAAAGATCCGAAGCGCCGAAATTTAAGCGAGGTGACCCGCGCTCCAAACCCGCGCGAAGGTGATATCATTGCGTTTTGTGGTGAACGCAACGCCTATGGTGCGTTACAATTATCGCCTGGGTGTTCCCGAGCCGGGGTTTTATCGTGAGATGATCAACACAGATGCTGAAACGTACGGCGGAAGCAATGTAGGAAATCTTGGCGGCGTCCAAACCGAGGACGTTCCCTGGATGGGCCGCGAACATTCGATTCTCGTTCACTTACCACCCCTGGCAACGGTGGCGTTTGAGTTAGACCGCTAATCGTTTGACCAATCCTTACGGTACGCGAGGGAGGAAGAAGTGTTGTCACAGCGAAGGTAGTGGCCTCCCGAGCAAATAAATTTTTCGCGACGATATTAGCGACAGCCACTGGCAAATTAAGAACAGAGCTCCATCTCGCGCAGAAGCTTAGCAATGCCCCGACCTTTGCTGCTTTTTAAGCTTCATGAATCTGGGCGACTAGGAAGGACATCCATCGGGGCACTGGGATTCGAAGCCTACCAACAAAGGGGTTAGGGAAAACATGAAATTATCTGTCGAAACAAAAGTGGGCGCTGCTATAGCGGCGGGGTTTATAGCTTTGACTCTTGGCGCGGTGGCCCAGGGAAACCGGGAAGGCCAAATTGGTGAGCTTAATAGCTACGGGCCAACAAATAATCCTAAGGTTAATACCTACATAAGCCAGCAGAGATATGAAGACTCTTTACAGCCATCGCAATTGATTGATGCGATTCGTTTGTAACGAGGAGGTGAAACGATGTTAGGTTGGGCTGTAACTTTTCTGATAATCGCGCTGATAGCAGCATTGCTTGGATTTGGCGGAATCGCCGCGGCGTCGGCAGGAATTGCCAAGTTCTTATTTGTTCTGTTTCTGGTTATGTGCGTTATCTTCTTTGTCTTCGGCTGGAGAGGAAGAAGAGTTCCATAAGCAGCGTCCTTATTCAGTTGTGGAACGTTGCGATGGCCAGTTCAATTGAACTTGGCTGCATCCGACTAATGGCTTGACACATGCGACCGCGACCTTCGCCACTAAGTCCGGCCGTCGCACTGAATGGAATTTGGGCGCTCCTGCTCTTAGCGTTTGTAATAGCTGCACTGTACTTTGGGCGCATAGTGTTCGTGCCAATTGCGCTGGCCACGCTAGTCACATTTCTAC